>NZ_RAWC01000112.1:0-28324 GCF_003611685.1 Corallococcus sp. CA049B
GGGCTGGACCCACGCGGAGGCGGAGCTGGGGCGGGGCGCCTCGAGACGGGCGGTCGCGGGGGGCTCCTCCTTCGGTGAGGCGCAACCCGGGACGGTTGCCAGCAGCAGCACGGTGTGGAGCAGGACGTGTTTCATGGTGCAGCGCCTTCCGGGGCAGGAGCGCCAGGTGTGTCGGCGTGGAATGAGGGAGCCGGTGCGAAGCGCCGCGGTGGAGCGGCGCGAGGCAGGCCGTGCTCAGGGGGTGGCTTCTTTCGTGGCGGACGCAGCGAGCGCATCGATGAGGAGCCGGGCTCGCACGCGCGCCAGCGCCTCCTCCGCCAGCGCATGGCCCAGGCGGATGCGAGCGTGGGTGAGCGCGCGCCGCAGGCGCACCACTTCGAGGACCGTGGTGTCTCCGGCGCGGAAGAGCAGCTCGCCCAGCCTCGCCGCCTCCTCGGCGCCGGGGAGCAGCGTGCCGCGCAGCACCTCCACCACCTCGTGGGAGTGCTCCACCTCGTGGAGCGCGAGCGCCAGCGCTGAAGCCGCCGCGGCGGCGGCCTCCAGGCCTTCACCCTCCAGCCGCGCGGCGTTCGCCAGCAGGGTGCCGCGCTCGCGTTCGGCGTGGTCGAACACGGGAGGCGTCAGGCCCACCGTGGCCACTGCTCCCACCGCGCCGTCGTACTCGCGCAGGGCCGCGGCGCCGAGCTGCAATTGGAACCCCTTGGCCGCCTTCGCCTCGTCCGCGCGGGCACGCTCCGCGCGGGCCAGCGACATGCGAAAGGTCACCTCCGGGAGGTCCGCGGCCCGCTCCTGCAACGCCGGCCACCGCGACTCCGGGGGCAGGGCCACTTCGGGCAGCGGGCCCGTCGCGGTGACGGGAACCGCCTGCCGCGCGCCCACCTGTTGGGAGAGCTCCGCGCGGCGCGCCACGGCCACGCCCTGGACGTCCAGCTCCGTGAGTCGCGCATCGGCCGCGTAGGTCGCGGCCTCCGCCACGTCCAGCTTCGTCGCCGCACCCAGCGCCGCCGCGGACTCCACCCTCTCGTGAAACTCGTCAGCGAGCCGCACCTCCTCGGCCGCGCGCGACCGGGCCTGCTCGGCGGCCCACAGCGACAGCCAGGCCTCGGCGACGGTCAGCCGGCGGGCCAACAGCGCGGAGCGCGCCTCTTCCGACAACGTCCGGGTCTCCAGCCGCACGGCCTCCTTGCGCGCGGTGCCGAGGCCGGAGAGGTGGAACGGCTGGGCCACGCCGACGCGCAGGTCCAGTCCGCTCCCCGCCGCGGCTGAACGCCGCCAGCCGGGCTCCACCACGAGCTGCGGGTTGGACAGCGAAGAGACCCGGGACGCCTCGGTGCGCTGGGACACCACGGCGCGCGCGGCGGCGGCGGGAAGGGGGGCACGCTCCGCCAGCGCGAGCGCCTCCGCGAAGCTCATCGGAGTCGGTGCGGGCGAGGCGGCGAGCAGCAACGCGGTCAGGGCAACCACCATGCGAGGCACGGTAGAGACCCGGCGCGAGCGCATCCTGAGACGTCCGTGAGAGGAGTCTCAGAGAACGCCGGGCCCTGTATCGAGCACGTAGCCCTGCTTATGGCGTCCCTGCTTCTTCCCGCGAAGACGACGGGCCCGCTTCCGGCGGTGGAAGCGGGCCCGGCGAAGAACCTGTCCGACGGTCGGACTACTTCTTGGGCTTGGGCGACGTGGCCTTCAGCTCCAGCGCGACGGAGTCATCCCCCTCCAGCTGGAACTTCGCGCGCACGTTGGCGCCCTCCGGCAGGTCGCTCACCTTCGCCGGCTGGTCGTCCAGGGTCACCTTCGTCTTGTCGCGCACCTCCAGCTTCACCTCCGGCAGCGTGTCCTTGCGCGCCAGGGTGATGTCGTCGTTGTCCTTGGCCTTCACGGTGCCTTCCATGCTGAAGGCGTGCTTCTCCTTCCACACGCCCGTCTGCGCCGCCTCCTCCTTGGAGGTCTGCGCGCCCACGACGCTCTTCGCGGCGTCACCGATGGCGGGGCCCACCTCCTGGGCCTCGATGCCCGTGGACCTGCGGCCGTGCTGCCGCGAGCTGGGCGCGCTCGGGGCCGGGTTCTCCGGCGTGCCGGTGGTTTCCTGCGCGAAGGCAGTCGTTCCCAGACACATCACTGCCGCGATGATGAGCTTCTTCATGGTCCCGCTCCCTTTCGTGTATGGATTTCGTGTGGCGCTCGATGGTCAGACGGGCAGGCACAGCTGCTTCACGGTGGTGAGCAGCGCGGACAGGTCCAGGGGCTTGCGCAGGTAGCCCGCCACGCCCATGCCATCCACCGTGTCGCGCACGTCCAGGTCCGCGCTGGCCACCACCACGGGGATGTCCGAGCACGCGCGCTCGTGGCGCAGCGCCTCGCGGAACGCGACGCCGTCCATGCGCGGCATCATCAGGTCCAGGAGGATGAGCTGCGGCCGGGGCTCCGACGAGCGCAGCCGCTCCAGCGCCTCCAGCCCGTCCGCCGCCAGCTGCACGGCGTAGCCCTCCAGCTCCAGCGCGTCCTGGAGCGCATCCCGGATGTCCATGTCGTCGTCGACGACCAGCAACGTGTGATGGGCTTCCATCCCAATCCCCCTGCGAACCCTGGAGCACCCGCGCCGTCCCCCGAGCCGGAACGGCGGGTCCCCGCCTTCGCCAGGACGAATCTGTGTCCGGGGGCAGGAGAGCGGAAGCTCACATGTAGGCGCGTGCCTACCAGTGAGCACATCCCCAGCGGGGGCTCGCCTGGCTGGCTGGAGGGGGGGGCTACTCGCAGCGGTCGCAGAGACCGCGCAGCTGCACCTCCACGGCGCGCTGCGACACGGCGCGGGGGACGCCCCGGGCGGTGGTGAGGCGCACGGACTCTTCCGGGAGGCAGGCGACGGTGCCGCAGTCGGTGCAGGTGAAGTGGGGGTGGTTGTTGGCGTGCTCGGTGGCGCCGGGGCGCTTGAGCTCGAAGCGCCAGACGTGGTCGCCCAGGTCGGCGCGCACGACGAGGCCGGCCTCGGTGAGGTCGGTGAGGTTGCGGTAGATGGTGACGCGGTCGTAGCCCTCGCCGCCCAGCTCCTCCACCAGGTCCGCGTGGCTCATGGGGGCGGTGGCGGTCTCCAGCTTGCGCAGCACGGCCACGCGGGGGGCGGTGCTGCGCAGCCCCGCGGCGCGAATCCGGTCCTGGAACCCGGTCAGCTTCTCCTGCGCCGTGACTTTCTTGGCACCCATGCGCGGTCGAATAACACACCCGTGCAAACGAAGTGTACCTGTAGCCCGGTTGTACCAGTGACGCGGCAGGCCAGCGGCGGGTTCCCCTGGCTCGTGGCCTTCCAACTTCCAACACTTCCAAAGGGTTGCCTTGACTCGGAGGCCCCCGTCACCAGACTGCGCCCTTTCCACACCCTGGTGGCGGGCCGTGGGGTCCCGCCTTCCAGAACGACCCGTCGCCCGCGCCCGTCTTCCTCCTCCCGCCCCCAATGAAGCCCACCCTGCTGCTCGTCGAAGCCCCGGGCCCTCATCGGGAGCTCCTGTCCCTGGCGTTCCAGGTGCAGGGTTGGCGGGTGCTGCTGGCGGCGGGGGTGGAGCCGCTGGTGCAGGCGCTGCGCGAGTCCCCGCCGGTGCACCTGGTGCTGACGGCGGGGGCGCTGCTGGCCTCCGCGGCGGGGCGTGTGCACGCGCTGCGTGAGGCGCTGGCCGCTTCCGGTGCGCCCCTCTGGGTGGAGGCGCCGCCGGCCGAGCAGGAGGCCCTGCGGCGGTCGGGCCTGCCGGTGGCGGGGTTCCTCGCGCCGGGGATGTCGCTGGGAGCCTGGGTGGAGGCGGTGCGTCAGGCCCTGCCGCGGGAGGTGCGGGAGTCCGAGGCCCGCCGGGCCGGGCTGCGGGTGCTGGTGGCGGAGGACGACCCCGTCTACCGCAAGCTCCTGCAGCTGGCGCTGGCGCCCTTCCGCTTCGAGCTCATGGAAGCGGAGGACGGGCTGGCCGCGCTGGAGCTGGCGCGGCGGCACCCGCCGGACGTCGTGCTGGCGGACGTGCTGATGCCCCGGCTGGACGGCTTCCGGCTGTGCCTGGCGCTGCGCCAGGACCCCAAGCTCGCGCGCGTGCCGGTCATCCTCACGCACGCCACCGCGCCGGACGAGCTGGACCTGCGCATGGCGGCCAACGTGGGGGCCAACGGCTTCGTGCGGCGCGCGCAGGGGGATGACGAGCTGGTGGCCACGCTCTTGCGCGAGTCGCGCGCGGAGGGGCCCCTGCCCGCGCCCGTGCCCGGCGAGCTGTCCACGGAGCCGCACCTGTACGCGATGGTGCGCCAGCTGGAGCGGCGGGTGGGACTGCTGGAGCAGGCCGAGCGCATCGCGCGCGAGAGCGAGGAGCGCTACCGGCTGGTGGTGTCCGGCTCCTATGACGGTGTGTGGGATTGGGACGTGCGCAACCAGCGCATGTACTGGAGCCCGCGCCTGCTGGAGATGCTGGGGCTCAGGCCGGAGGACTTCCCGGGGACCTCCGAGGCCTTCCTCGCGCGGGTGCACCCGGAGGACCGGGACGAGGTGGCGTCCGCGCTGGCGCGGCACCTGGAGCAGGGCACGCCCTACGACGTGTCCTTCCGGCTGAGGCACGAGGCGGGGGGCTACCGCTCGTGCGTGAGCCGGGGCCGGGCCATCCGCGACGCGCAGGGCCGGCCGGTGCGCATGGCGGGCATCATTGGCGACGTGACGGAGCAGCTGCGGCTGTACCGCGAGGCGCGCGAGGCGGTGCGCGTGCGGGACGAGTTCCTGGCGGTGGCCGCGCACGAGCTGCGCACGCCCCTGGCCGCGCTGCGGCTGCGCGTGCAGGGCACGGCGGCGGCGCTGAAGCACGAGCGGCAGGTGGCGCCGGAGCGGCTGGAACGCGCGCTGCTGGCGGCGGACCGGCAGGTGCAGCGGCTGGCGGACCTGGTGGAGGGGCTGCTGGACGTGTCGCAGATGCAGAGCCACTCGCCCCGGCTGAACCTGGAGGACGTGGACCTGGGGCAGGTGGTGCGGGACGTGGTGCTGCGCTGGGAGGAGATGGCGGCGCGCGCGGGGTGCCTGCTGGTGGTGCGCGACGTGGCGTCCGCGGTGGGGCGCTGGGACGCGCTGCGGCTGGGGCAGGTGGTGACGCACCTGCTGGTGAACGCGGTGAAGTTCGGTCCGGGCAAGCCCGTGGAGCTGGAGGTCCGGGCGGACGAGGACACGGCCTGGCTGGTGGTGAGGGACCACGGCATCGGCATCGCGCCGGACCGGGTGGACGGCCTCTTCCGCCGCTTCGAGCGCGCGGTGCCCACGCGCAACTACGGTGGGCTGGGGCTGGGGCTGTACCGCCTGCACCGCATCGTGGAGGCGCACGGTGGCCACGTGGCGGTGACGAGCACCCTGGGGCAGGGGGCCACCTTCCGGGTGCGGCTGCCTCGCGCGGGGCCTCCGGTGGGCCACGCCTGACGGCCGTCCGGGCGGCCGGCGGCTCTGTCGGATGGGCTACATCCGCCGGTCCCAAGGTGCTTTTCACCTGGGTGGGAGGAAGCAACTTGCCCGCATGGGAAAGCGACCCACCGTGCTGGTGCTCAACGGGAGTGAAGACCTCATCGAAGCGCTGGAGGAGGTCCTCGACGGCGCTGGCTTCCAGACGAAGGGCGTGCGCGTGCAGGACGTCATCCGCGGCCCCCTGGACTTCGCCACGCTGGTGCGGGAGACGGCGCCGACGGTCATCGTCTACGACATCAGCGTGCCGTTCGATTTGAGCTGGCGCGCGTTCCAGAAGCTGGCCGCGACCCCGGCCGCCGCGGGCATCCCCTTCGTGCTCACCACCACCAACCGCGAGGGCGCGAAGGAATACACCGGTCCGGATGTCATCGAGTTGCTGTTGAAACCCTATGACATCGACCAGTTCACGCGGGCCGTGACGCAGGCGGCGCGGCGGGGGGTTGTTTCGGCAGGCGCACGGTGAAGGGGGTGTCTGCTTCCGGCAGGCTCGTCACGCTCACGGTGCCGCCGGGTTCGACGGTCCCCTGAGCCGCGCGCTGGCGCTGCTGCTGGCTCCAGTGGGTGAGCCCAGGACGCGGGCCCCCCGTTCCTGGGGGCGGAAGGGCTTGAAGAGGACGTGCCTCCGGGTCGGGGCGTATCGGCGAGCCAGCGTTCATCGGGGATGGACGGGTTCCTGGTGCGTCCATTGGGACCAAGCCGCAGTGGCGGCGGGCAGTGGCCTCGTGTGGTGCGTTTGTCCGGCAGTCAGCCCGTCACGGTCTTTGAAACACCAACGCGTGGTGATGGGCGCGTGCGCGGACTGAACGTGGGTTCACGGGCGCGTGACGTGCCCGTGAGCCCACGAAACGATAAGACCGCGACAGAGACTCACTCCGTGGCGGGACGTGAAGCCCAGGAACTCGCCATGCTTGGCTCATTCATGCGGGGGGACACATGAGGCCTCAAGCCCTGGTCATGGCGTTGCTGATGAGCGTTGGATGCTCTCACGCGCGGCCCTTGAAGTCCCGGCCATACGTTGTTGCCGAGGACGCGTCAGGGGTGGGCGCGGCGCTTGGCAGTGGTGGGGCTGGGGGCCATGACTGTCAAAAGGAACATGAGGAGTGTGTGGAGAGGTGCTGGCAGAAACGCTACCCGTGGCCTCACAGTCAGGAGCAGTCCGGCTGGTATTACAAACGGTGCGTTTCCGATTGCGGTGTTCAATACACGGACTGCGTCAAGGAGCAGGAAGCCGCTGCACGAGAGGATGCGAAGAAGTTGGAGTTCACTGAGATGGAGGGCGCGATCAACTGGTTGAAGCGGCACAAGGCGGAAGTCGCCCTGGGGACCGTCGTGGTGGTTGGAGGCGTCGCGTTCGTCCTGACGGTCAGCGCGGCGGGCGCGTTGATCCTGGCCCCGCTTGCTCTTTAGGGAAACGTTCATGAAATACAACCAGAACTTCCAGCTGGAGGCAGTGCTCAACGCGCTTCGGCGCATCAATGAGAAGTACGGCGACGCCTCCGAGGAGGATGAAGCGCTTCGGATCGCCGCGGTCGCGTTGATCTACCTCCAGGACAGTGGGCGCCTGGATGAGTACCGGGAGTTCTTCCGTTCGTTCTATACGCCAGCCATCGAGGATGTCGTCGTCGCGGAGACGTTCGAGACGCGTCAGGCTGCGGAAGAGTGGTTGGCGAGTGGTAGGGGACAGGATGGAGACCTCCTCAGAATCGCAGGGCAGGGGTTCCAGGTCATCCGGACAGGAGAGGGCCCGCAGACCCTTCTGAGGACCCCCTTGCCTGAGGAACTCATGAAGAAGTTCCCTCCGGAGCCGACATAGGTGGCTCCGCTGGTGACCTGGCGCATCGCGGGCTCCAAACCTCCCCGTCACGTCACACCCATCTGTTAGGGTGCGATGCTGGAGGTTGCCCCTCGTGCTCACGCCCCGTCTGGTTGTCTGTCAAATCCTGCTGATGCTGCTGGGCGCGGCGGTTCCGGCGTGGGCTGGGGCCCCCGGACCGCGCACCCCGCGGGAGCGGAAGCTGGTGGTGCGGGCGGAGGAGGCCACGACGCTGCACCTGCTGCGCGTCGCTCCCGGGACCGTCACCACCGTCGTGTTCAACGAGGACATCCTGCCCGCGTCCGTGGAGATGAAGGCCCTGGCGCCGCTGTTCGGGCAGTGGAAGGTGTACCCGGGCGTGATGGTGCTGCGCCCCGCCGTGGCCATGCCGGAGACGTCCCGGCCGCTCATCACCGCGCGCTTCGCCGGAGAGGACGCGCCCCGGCAGGTGTCGTTCCTGCTCGTCACCGACCCCAAGGAGGTGGACACCGTGGTGGAGGTGTCCCGCCACGCGCTGTCCGCCGAGGACCTGGGCGAGGAGCTGTCCCTGCTGCGGGGACGGTGCGTCGCCGCCGAGGCGGGGCTCGCCACCCTGCGTGCGCAGTGCGCCCAGACCGGCTTGGCGGGCGCGGTGCTCACCGGTGCGCTGGGGCCGGCGCCGGTATCAATGGAATGGGCTCCCAAGGCTGTTGAAGCGTCAGGCCTGGAGTTCCTGGAGAGTGCGCTTCTCTACCGCCACATCAGGACTCGGTTGATGGCCTTCACCCTGAGGAATTCACCCGACGCTGCTGCGTGGGTGCCCGGCGTGGGGCGGCTCATCCAGTTGGGGGCTGATGAGAAAGAAAGGCAGGTCATCCATCGGGAGATTCCTGTCCGGATGCTGGAAACCCGGCTGGCCCCCGGCGCGAGCGGCCAGGTGGTCCTGGAATGGCACATGCCGCAGGACCTGGATCCTCAGGCCCGCTATGTGCTGGAGGTTTGGAATCAGGAGGGAGATCGCTCCGTGCGATGGAAGGGACTGTCCCTGTGAGCAGCGAGTCACCCGAGCTGGGACTTCATCATGCGGAGGCGGTGCTGGGACGGGTCCTGCTGTCTCCCGAGTGGTTGCCGCCTGGGACCCGGGTGGACTGCTGGGAGGTGATGGACCGGTTGGGCGCGGGAGGTTACGGCACCACGTACTCCGTGCGCCGCGCAGGCCGCCCTCGAGGTCGGCTGTATGCCTTGAAGTTGTCCCGGCGCCCCGGAGAGCGATGGTTCGCGCGGGAGGCGGAGTTGCTGGCCCGCGTGCGGCACCGCGCGGTGGTGCGGTTGATCACCCACGGTGTCTGGCGGTTGGGGCCCGTGGAACACCCCTATCTGGTGATGGAGTACGTGGAGGGAGAGTCGCTCTATGAATGGGCGCTGGCCCGCAACCCCTCGGCTCGACAGGTGACGGGCCTGCTGGTGCAGGTGCTGGAGGCGCTGGCCGCCGCGCACCGTCAGGGAGCGCTGCACCGGGACTTCAAGGGCGACAACGTCCTGGTCGCGCCGAACGGCAGGGTGAAAGTCCTGGACTGGGGCGCCGGCTGGTACGCGGGGGCACCCGTGCTCACCGCCACCGCCCGGTTGCCGCCGGGCAGTCCGCGCTATTACAGCCCCCAGTTGTTCATGTGGCGCGTGCTGGCGGAGCGCCGGCCCGGCGCTTCTAGCCCCTATGCCTACTCCGTGGCGGATGAGCTGTATGCGGTCGGCGTGACCTTCTATCGCCTGCTGACGGATCAATACCCTGCCGCGCAATGGGGGGCGCCTCGGGAGGCATCGGAGCCTCATGGCCTGCGCGCCGTGAGGAACCTCAACCCCCATGTGCCGGAGGAACTGTCGGAGGCTTTGATGCGGTTGCTGGCCTTCGAGCCGGAGCGGCGCCCCGAAAGCACGGCATTGCTGGCGGGGGAGCTGCGCCAGCGTCTGACGGATGGCGGTCCGGCCTGGGATGCGCCCCTGTTCGACTGGCGCAAGCGGACCGCCAGCGGCTCACGCACGACCCTGGAGGCGGAGGAGGTCCGAGGCCCCGTGATGCCGGGGCAGGAGGTCGCCCTCCGGGACGCTCGCGTCCGCCACCTGGAAGCTTCCCGCCGGCTTCGCGAGGTCCGTGAGTTGCGCAGACGCGATCCCGCGAAGGTTGCCGCCGCCGAGGCCCGGTCGCGCCATGCGCTCCAGGTACGGGTTCGCGGGAGCCGCTCGCATCTTCTCTTCTGGGGCGTGTTCGCGGTGTTGCTAACGGGGCCTCTCGTCGCCGGTCTCACGGTGTGGGGCTTGCGGCAGGCCCTGGTGCGGGAGGAGTCCTCGCTGGCGGCGGTGAGCGAGGCGCGAGGCGTCCAGCAAATGGCGGACAGTCCCGGGCCGGAAGAAGCTCATAAACCATCGATGGGCACCTCCCCACCCGTCCCCTTTCCGCAGGAGCAGGAAGCCATGATTCCCCCTTCGCCGCAGCAGGCGGCGGTCATTCCCACGCCCGGCCGGTCTGGAACGCTCAAGAGGTGCTCCGCGGCGGTTGGCGCCGCGGTCCTGACGGCCTGCACGGGCGCCCAGGTGCGGCCGGACGCGAGCCGATGTCCCACGGGGTCCCTGGAGGCGATGTGGAAGCTCGGCCTGTACAAGGGTGGCGGCGCGAGCATCTACACCGACATCACGCAGCCCGGCCGGGGGTCCGAAGATGCCATCGTCCACGACGGCCCCATCGTCAGCCTCGTCATCGCGCAGTACGGAGACCTGCCCAAGGGAACCCGCCTGCATGGGCGCCTCTGGACGGGGGAGGGCCGGGTGACGGGCCGTTACACCAAGGCGGAGCTGCCAGACGGGAGCATCCATCCCGTATGTTTCGTCTACGCGAACCTGGATGGTAGCGAATGGAATGAGGGCTCCAAGCCCGGCGCGGTCCGGATGCCGCGCACCTTTGGCTATACCGTCGTGGATTCGTTTCCGTGAGCCCTCCTTGCCGGAACGCCGGGTCGGGAGAAACGTTCTAATACAACCTGATGGGTCCTGGAGAGTCTGACTACTCAAAAAGTAGTCTAGCGTTGTTCCCCAAGGAGCCCGCACGGCATGAGTTCTTCCAGGACGGTGAAGCCGCCCCATCCCGAAGTGCTGTTCAAGACAGGCTCCAGGTCGTTCGAGCTGGAGCAGGTCCTGCGGCGGCGCGGCCATGGAGAGCAGCACTTCCTGGCCCTCCGCAGGCAGCCCGGGCGTGAGCCCGTGCCGGTGTTCCTCCAGGCCCTGTCCCTGCGCGGTGGAGGCCTCTCCCCGTCGAGGGACCCACGAGCGCGGTTGCAGGAGACGCTGTCGCTCTCACGGTTGCTGGAGCATCCGCGCATCGCGCGGCTGTACGGCGGCCACGAGGTGGCCGACCTGCTCTTCTTCGAATGGGAGCGCGTCCCGGGCTGCACGCTGGATGACGTGGCGATGCTGCCGCTGGTGTATGTGCATTCCTATTCCGAGGCGTTCCTGGTGCACGTGGGCCTCCAGCTCGCGTCGCTGCTCGGGTTCCTGCATGGAAGGACAGACGCGCGAGGGGCTCCGCTGGGTTTCGTGCACCGCGACCTGCATCCGCAGGGCATCCGGTTCGGACCGGAGGGAACGCTGGCGCTCACGGACCTGGGGGATGTCCTCTCCCGGATGCCGGGCCGGGTGCCCTCCAGCATCACGCGTCCGCACGGCGAGGTGTATTACGGCGCGCCAGAGGTGCTGTTCGGGGAAGGGGCGGATGCGCGCTCGGACCTCTTCTCACTGGGGCTCATCCTGGTGGAGCTGGCGACGGGCCTGCACCTCTACAGCCTGCCACGCGCGCTCATGAGCGACCTGGAGGCGCGGCTGACGGACGTGGACGCGAAGCGCGTGTTCCAGGGGATGATGGTGGCGGCGCAGGCAGGGCGCGGCTCGGACGAGCACGCCGACGTCGTGATGCACGCCGCCGCCTACCGGCCGGAGGACGTGGAGTCACTGATGTCGCGACTGTCGCCCGGACTGCGGGCCATCCTCCACCGGTTGCTGAAGCGGGAGCGGTCGGAACGCTACGCGACGGCGGAGGCGCTGGAGGCGGACCTCCGCGCCCACGCGGCTGCGCTGGGCGGGCCGTATGGTGGGGCGGAAGCCGCGGCGGAGTTCCAGCGGGCGCTGGAGAAGACGGCGCCACGGCTGGAGTCATTCCAGGTGGACGTGGGCGCCTTTTCCTCCGGCAGCGTGCTGCACCTGCCGACGCCCGTTGTCTGAATGGGTGGGCGGGCCGTCGCGTTGGCACCGGCTCCGCGCCCCTACGTTCCAGCCGCCTGCTTCGCGTCCACGTGCGGCAGCCGCACCGTGAACGTCGTGCCCGCCTCCCGCGTGGACGTCACGTCGATGGTGCCTCCGTGCGCATGCACGATGGTCCGGACGATGTAGAGCCCCAGGCCCACGCTGCGCGTCGCCGCGTCCACGCCCGGCGCCCCGCGCTGCATGGGCTGGAAGATGCGGGGCAGCACGTCGGAGGCGATGGGGGCTCCGCCGTTGTGCACCTCCAGCAGGACGCTTCCGGGGACCTCCCTCAGGCGCACCGTCACCGGCGTGTCCTCCGGCGAGTACTTCAGCGCGTTGCCCATCAGATTGATCAGCAATTGCGTGACGCGGTCCGGATCCCAGCAGCCGCGAAGGCCCGCCTGCGGCAGCGACAACGCGATGTCGCGCTCCGGAGCGCTCATCCGCGCCTCCTCCACCACCTGGTGCACCAGCGCCCCCAACTCCAGGTCCTGGCAGTGCACCGGGAGCCCGCCGCCCAGGCGCGCCTGGGTGAAGTCCAGCAGGTCGCGGATCATCCGCACCGCGCGCTCCGCGGAAGCCTGGATGCGCAGGACGGCCTTCGTCTCCCGCTCGCTCAACTCCTCGCGCCTTAGCAGTGACGCCGTGCCCAGCATGATGGAGTTCAGCGGGTTGCGCAGGTCGTGCGAAACGATGCCCACCAGGTACTGCTCGAACTCCGCGCGCTGGCGCGCCGCCTCCTCCGCCAGCTTGCGGTCCGTCACGTCCAGCCCCGTGCCCACGAAGCGCACGGGCCGGCCGTCTGGCCCGAAGTGCACGTGGCCCCGTCCGGAGAGCCAGTGCCCGGGCTGGCCGCCCCGGGCAGCCCGCGCGCGGAACTCGCACGCGTACTCGCCGGAGCCTCCGGGCCGGGCGGCCTCCGCCATCGCCTGCTCCACCTTGGACCGGTCCTCTTCCAGGACGAACCGCATGGCCTCGTCGAGCGTCACCTCGCCCTGCGCGGGCAGGCCCAGCATGGCGCGGAAGCGCGCGTCCCAGGTGCCCCGGCCCGTGGCGAGCTCGATGTCCCAGCTGCCCATGTCCGCCGCGTCCAATGCCAACCGCAGGCGCTCCTCGCTGGCGTGCAGCGTCTCCGCCAGCCCTTCCGCCCGCTGGCGGGCCCGCACGGCTTCGGTGACCTCGTTGGCGACGATGAGGATGCCCTGGAGGCCCACCTCCGCCTCGTGCAGCGGCTGGTAGACGAAGTTGAAGTAGGCGTCCTCCAGGGCGCCGCCCGGAGCCCTCGCCAGCCGCGCGTGATGTTCGTGGCCCACGTAGGGCGTGCCCGTGGTGAGCACGTTGTCCAACAGCTCCCGGAAGCCCTGTCCCTTCACCTCTGTCAGGACGTTGAACAGGGGGCGGCCCAGGACCTGGTCGCTGGCGCGGCCCCAGAGCTGGCAGACGCAGTCGTTGGCCAGCTCCACGACGTGCTCGGGGCCGCGGAGGATGGCGAGCGCGACGGGGGCCTTCTGCAACAGCACGTGCAGATGGCCGAGCGCCGTGTCCGCCTGGACGCGCGCGGTGCGGGCCTCCAGGAGCAGCCGTGCGCGCCCGCTCTCCTCCTCCCGCTGCAGGCTGACGTCCTGCATGGCGCCCACCATGCGCACGCCCAGCCCCGTCGCGTCGCGCAGGATGACGCCCGTGTCCAGCACCCGCACGGCGTCACCCTCGCGGTTGAAGAACCGGTACTCGTCCTGCCAGCGCGCCTGCGTGCCCTGGATGGCCGCGTGGATGCCGTGTGCCACCCGCTCCCGGTCCTCCGGGTGGATGCGCTCGACCCACCAGCTCGCCAGGGGGCCTGTCTCCTCGGGCGCGAAGCCGAGCAACCTGCGCGTCTCTCCGCCCCAGGCGACCTCCTGCGTGAGGAGGTTCCAATCCCAGACGGTGTCCGCGGCGGCCTGGCTGGCCAACCGGGAGCGCGACTCGGACGCCTCCAGCCGCGTGGCGGTCTCTCGCAGCTGGCCCGTCAACAGCGCGCGGTCGAGGATGCCGGCGAGGTACTCCACCAGCGTCTCCAGGAAGCGCTTGGTCCGCGGAGGCACCGGCCGCGCCTCCGCGAAGCCCACGCAGAGCACGCCCCTCAGGTCGCCATGGGGCCACAGCCGCAGGCCCAGGAGCGTGCTCCACCCGGGGACGTGCAGCCCGTCGAGCGCGGCGTCCTCCATGCCCCGCCCCTGCGCGAGCACCCGCGGCTCCTCCGAGCGCGCCACCCGGCCCAGGAACGACGGCCCTTGCGAATCCACCCACCGGCCCGGCGGCGGCACCCGGTGCTCCGTGTGCGCGACGGGGACCATCCGCCGGCCTCCCGCGTCCACGAGGAACAGCTCCGCCCCGGCGGCCCCCAGCGCGCGGACGATGAGCTCCACCAGCGGCTTCAGGGGGCCTTGCAGGTCCGCGCCGGGCTCCAGCGAGCGGGGCGCCAGCGCGTCCAGCTGGCGCAGGAAGCGCTTCTCCCGCTGGCGGTCCTCCAGCGAGTCGCCGGAGAAGAGGACCACCACGTGGTCCATGGCCTCTTCAAGCTGCTGGAAGAGGCCCTGCAGTTCCGCGGCGTCGGGCTTGCGCTCCGGCCGGACGTCCTCCCAGAGCTGGGGGATGAGCCGCCCCAGGAGCGTGTATTCGTCCGTCGCGTCCTCCTGCGTGGCGCCCACGCGCAGCCGCAGGTTGATGTGGGCCTCCTCCAGGCGCGCCCGCGTCTCCAGCTGCTCCGGCGTGGCGCCGTGCCGGCAGATGGCCGCCACCACGTGCAGGTACTCCGGGAGCGTGGAGATGATCTCCGACGGCTTCAGACCCTGCGTGCTCTCCAGCCTGCGCGCGGCTTTCGCGAAGCGCCGCACCAGGACGTCCAGGTTCGCTTCGATGAAGTCCGCGATGAGGTTCATGGGGCCGTAGAGAAGGGGGTAGGGGCTCGGACCTCCAGGCGCAACCAATCCGCCCGGTTTCCCTCGCGATTCCCGACAGGCGGCCGGGCGGGGCCCCGACCCGCGTGAAGCCACGCGCGCCGTGTGGGCCGGGGGGCACGACTTCCTTGGCGCCCGTAGCAATACCTGCGTAGGCTGCCGCCCGTGAGCAGCACCCCCCCGCGTTCCATCATCCTCATCGTTGACGACGAACCGGACCTGCGCGAGGTCGTGGCGGAGCTGTTGGAGATGGAGGACTACACGGTGCTCCAGGCCGCCAACGGCCAGGCCGCGCTGGAGGTCCTCGCCGCCAACGACGAGCAGCCCTGCCTGGTGCTGTTGGACCTGATGATGCCGGTGATGGACGGACACGAGTTCCTCCACCGGCTGCGCGAGGACGCGCGCTACCGCGAGCTGCCCGTGCTGATGCTCACCGCCCACTTCTCCGCCAAGGCCCCGCCGGGCACGGTGGGTCTGTTGCGCAAGCCCGTGGACATCCCGGAGCTGTTGGCCATGGTGGCGCGGCACTGTCCCGCCGCCGCCTGAGCTCCCGGCTTCACGCCGCCGCGGTGTGCACCGCGATGGCGTCCAGCAGCTCCTCCAGCTTCACCGGCTTGCCCAGCCGGCCGGCCACGCCTTGCGGCAAGGGCAGGGTGGGGTGCGCCGTCAGCACCAGCACCTGCGTGTGCGCGAGCGCGCCCGTGCGGCGCAGGTGTTCGATGAAGGCGTGGCCGTCCATCACCGGCATCACCAGGTCCAGCAGGACGAGGGCGGGCATCCGCTCCTGCTCCGCCAGCAGGTTCAGCGCGTCCTGGCCGTTCACCGCCGTGAGGACGCGGTAGCCCTCCGACTCCAGGATTTCGCGCAGCGCCTCGCGGACATCTTCGTTGTTCTCGACGAGGAGCAGGGTGGTGCGGTGTTGCGACGTGGTCCTGCGCCCTCCGGGGTTCATGCACCACCGCGCGGCAGCGTCAGGGTGAAGACCGTCCGCCGCGCGTCCGACGTCACGGTGAGCGTGCCCCGGTGGCCCCGGGCGATCTGGTCGGAGATGAAGAGGCCCAGGCCCAGGCCTGACGGGACATGCGCGCCCGTGTGCGCGCGCTGGAAGGGATGGAAGAGCAGCTCCAGCTCCTCCGGGGCAATGGGCTCCCCGGCGTTGGTCACCCGCGCGATGGCCTGCTCCGCCTCGCCCACGAGCGACAGTTCCACGGTGGCGTCCGGAGGGCTGTACTGGAGCGCGTTGCTCACCAGGTTGGAGAGCACCTGCGCCAGCCGGTCCGCGTCCCAGTTCCCCGTGAGGGGGCCCGTGGACGTCATCTTCACCGTGCGGCGCGGGTGCACCAGCTCCAGCTCCTCCACCACCTGGCTCGCCACCTGGCCCAGGTCCGTGGCGCCCGGGTTCAGCGGGATGCCGCTGCCCAGCCGGCTGCGCGTGAAGTCGAGCAGCTCGGTGATCATCCGCGTCATCCGGTCCGTGCTGGTGATGATGCGGCTGGCGGTGCGCTCCAGCGCGGGGGGCAGCTGCTCGCTGGCGACGAGGAAGCTGGCGCCCATGCGGATGGAGTGGAGGGGGTTGCGCAGGTCGTGGCCCACGATGCCCAGGAAGCGCTCGCGGAACTCCGCGGTCGAGCGCAGCTCCGCCTCCGCCTGCTTGAGCCGGGTGACGTCCACCATCACGGCGCCCACGCCCACCACGTCACCCCGGACGGTGCGCACCGGGTGGTAGCTGGCCATCACATGCAGCTCGCCGTGGGGCGCGTCCGGGTGCTCCAGCGTGAAGCCCAGCTCCTCCACGGGCTCGCCCGTCTCCATGACGCGGCGGAGGAGGGGCTCCAGCCGCGCGGCGAAGCGGGGCAGGACCTCCGCTAGCGTCCGGCCCGGGTAGGCGTCCACGGACAGCCCGTCCAGCTTCGCCATGCGCGCGTTGGCGCGCACGAAGCGCAGGTCCCGGTCCAGCAGCGACAGCCCCACGGGCGAGGACGTGAGCAGCGCGTCCAGCTGCGCGAACACCTCCGCCTTCTCCTCGCTGGTGCGCCGCACGTCGTCCACCAGCCGCTTGGTGCGCGCGAGCGCGTCCACCCGCGCGCGCACCTCCTCCGTGCGGAAGGGCTTGGCCACGTAGTCGTTGGCTCCCGCGCGCAGGCCCTGCACCAGGTCCTCCGGCCGCCCGTGCGAGGTGAGCAGCAGCACCGGCAGGGCCTGGGTCTCCCGCTGGCCGCGCAGGAACTGACAGACCTCCGGACCGGACATTCCCGGCATCTCCCAGTCCAGCACCACCACGTCCGGTGCCCGCCCGGTGTGTAGCCTTTCAAGCATCGCGGCGCCGTCCGGGAACGTCTCCACCTGGAAGCCCGTTCCCAGCGCTGCCTTGATGAAGCGCGCCTCGCTGGCGCTGTCGTCCACCACCCAGACGCATGGTGCGTCTTCCAGGGGGAGCGGAGGCAGGCCCGGCGGTCGGGGGAAGGAAGCGTCGGTCGGAGGAGGCGGGCGCATGATGGAATTCGGTTCCCAGGGTGGAAAAACAACGGGGCGCAGGGTGCCGGAGGTGCGGGCAGCCGTGGCGCTTCGTCGCCCGCCGTGGCACATCGTCCAAGGCGGGCGTGGACCAGCCAACGTTCAACGCGCGCCGGATGACTCATTTCTTTCAGCGGATCGGAATCGATCTAGCTTGGCCGGCCGTTGCCAGAGGACGCCATGCCCGAGGTACTCGTCGTTGATGACAGCAAGGTGATGCGCGACATGGTGGTCGCCTGCCTGCGGCCCTATCCGGAAAGCCACTTCACCCAGGCGTCCAGCGGGTTGGAGGCCATCGAGCAGTTGTCGCTCAAACCGTACGACCTGCTCGTGCTGGACCTCAACATGCCGGACATCGGTGGCATCGAGGTGGTGGAGTTCGTGCGCGGACAGGACCACCTGCGCAACCTGCCCATCATCATCGTCACCACGCGCGGCGACGAGGCGTCCCGCGAGCGCGCGCTGCAGGCCGGCGCGGACCGCTTCATGACCAAGCCCTTCACGCCGGACTCCATCCAAAGCGCCGCCCGGGCCCTTCTGGAGAAAGCCCCGGCCGAGGCGCCGCGCGGGTGAGCGGCACCGGGGAGTTCGCGGAGTTCCTCCCCGCCTACCTGGCGGAGGCGGACGAGCTGCTCGCGTCCGCGCAGAAGGACCTGCTCGCGGTGGAGGAGTCCGTGCGCAAGGGGCAGGCCCAGCCCCGCGCGGTGCGCGAGTTGTTCCGCGCGCTGCACACGCTCAAGGGCCTGTCCGCCATGGTGGACGTGGAGTCCGTCGTCTCCCTGGCGCACTGGATGGAGGCGTCGCTGCGGCTGGCGGATCAGGCCGGCGGCCGGCTGCCCGAGTCCAGCGTGGAGCCGCTGGTGGAGGGCCTGCGCGCCATCGAGCTGCGCGTGCGGCAGCTGGGCGCCGGGAAGGCGGCGTCGCCCGCGCCCGCGAACCTGCTGGAGCGGCTGGAGGCGCTGGGGCCGCAGGTGCGGGACGTGGCCCCCAGGCGGGCCCGGCCCGTGAAGCTGGACGCGGAGACCGCGTTCGCCTCCCGCCTGACCCCGTCCGAGCGCGAGCAGCTGGAGGGCGGGCTCGCCGGAGGCCAGCGCGCGCTGCGGCTGGACTTCGTGCCGTCATCGGAGCGCGCCGCGAAGGGCCTCAACATCAACACCGTGCGCGAGCGCGTGGCGAAGCTCGCGGAAATCGTGAAGGTGCTGCCCCTGTCCGGCCCCGCCGCGGGGGGCGCGTCGCTCGCGTTCGCGCTCCTGCTCATCACCCGCGCGGAGGACGCCGTGCTGCTGGACGCCGTGGGCGGCGCTCCCGCCACGGTGCGCTCGCTGGAGGCGCCTGCTCCCGCGGAGGCCCCGCCCGAGGACGGGGGCCCTGGCGGCGTGGCGGTCCTGCCCGGTGCCGCTGTTTTCGAGGAGGAGCTGGACGAGCCGGAGGTGCGCCGGGGCGGAGGCCTCTTGCGCGTGGAGGTGTCCCGGCTGGACGAGGCCATGGAGTGGCTGGCGGCGCTGGTGGTCAACCGCTCGCGGCTGATGCGCGCGGTGGCGGCGCTCACCCAGGCGGGCGCGCCCACGCGCGAGCTCACCGCCATCCTCCAGGAGAACGGCCGGCAGCTGCGCGACCTGCGCTCGGCCATCCTGCGGCTGCGCATGGTGCGCGTGGGTGACGTGCTGGAGCGGCTGCCCCTGCTGGTGCGCGGCCTGCGCCGGGCCACGGGCAAGGCGGTGCGGCTGGAGCTGGACGTGGGCGACGCGGAGCTGGACAAGGCGGTGGCGGACCGGCTGTCGCCCGCGCTGGTGCACCTGGTGCGCAACGCCGTGGACCACGCGCTGGAGTCCCCCGAGGAGCGTCAGGCCGCGGGCAAGCCCGCCGAAGGGCTGGTGCGCCTCACCTGCCACGCTCGCGCCAGCGGCCAGCTGGAGCTGACCCTGCGCGACGACGGACGTGGCGTGGACGCGAAGGCGGTGGCGAAGGCGGCGAACGCCCCCGCGCCGGACTCCTCGGACGCGCTCCTGGACCTCTTGTGCCGGCCCGGCCTGTCCACTCGCCAGGAGGCCACGCGCACCAGCGGCCGGGGCATGGGCATGGACATCGTGCGCCGCATCGTCGTGGAGCAGCTGGGCGGCGAGCTGCGCATGGAGACGCGCAAGGGCGTGGGCACCACCTTCACCTTGAGCGTCCCCCTCACCGTGACGCTGATGGACGCCATCGTCTTCGAGTGCGCGGGCCGCCGGTACGCGGTCGCGGTAGGCACCGTGGAGGAGCTCATCGACGTGGCGGGCGTGGTGCGGCCCGCGGGCGCGGACGGCCTGGGGCTGGTGGAGCGCCGGGGCGCGGCGGTGCCGCTGGTGTCGGTGGCGCGGTTGTTGGACGCGCCCGGGGCCGCCGACGCGACGGGCCAGGGCGCCAAGGCGCTCATCGTGCGCCAGCGCGGGGAGCCGGTGGCCTTCGCGGTGGACCGGCTCGTGGGGCAGCAGGAGATCGTATTGCGGCCGCTGGAGGACCCGCTCGTGCGCGTGCCCGGCGTGGCGGGCGCCACGGACCTGGGCGACGGCCAGCCCACGCTGGTGCTGGACCTGGGCGCGCTGGGCGCCGCGCGCGCGGGCCGGCGCAAGCGTGCGTCCAGGGCAGGGGAGTGGGTGTCATGAACGTGCTGCACGTGCTGTTCAAGGTGGACGGGACGGAATACGCGATGCCCGCGGCGGACGTGGTGCAGATGGAGTCCTTCACCGGCGCGACGCCGGTGCCCGGGGCGCCCTCGCACGTGGCCGGCCTGGTGCAGGTGCGCGGCCGGGTCATCCCGGTGGTGGACGCGCGCGTCCGCTTCGGGCTGCCGGCGGGGACGCAGTCCCTGGATTCACGGGTGGTGGTGGGGCAGCTGGGCGAGCGCACCGTGGGGTTGCTCGTGGATAGCGCCCGCGAGGTGTTGAAGCTGGACCCCCGCACCATCCAGCCGCCCCCACCCATGGTGGTGGAGGGCGCGAAGGGGTTCGTGAAGGCCGTGGCGCAGGTGGGCCCGCGGCTGGTGATGCTCATCGATTTCCCCCGCGTGGTGGGGGAGGAGGCGGCGGATGTCGACGGACAACGGTAACAGCGTGCGGAAGCTGGAGGACGCTCGCGCGCTGGCCGAGCGCGCCTCGCTCCAGGTGGCGGAGGGCGTGGGGCTGGTGAAGTCCACCGAGCAGCTGGCGGCGCGGCTCGCGTCCGCGGGCAACGACCAGGCGGCGGCGGGCGAGCAGGTGCGGATCGCCATCGAGTCCGTGGCCTCGCAGGTGGAGCAGACGAGCATCTCGGTGCAGGCGCTGGTGCGCAGCCAGGTGTCCGTGGGCGACGCGGCGAAGGGCGTGCAGCAGGAGGCGGAGACCAACGCGGCCACGATGCAGGAGGTCACGGCGTCGGTGTCCAGCGTGCGCAAGGACGCGGGCACGCTCGCCTCCAGCGCGGACGTGACGGCCTCCACGCTGGAGGAGGTGGCGCGCTCGGTGAAGGGCGTGAGCGCCAACGCGGAGGACCTGGCCGCCTCCAGCGAGGAGTTGCTGGCGAGCATGCAGGAGATGACCGCCACGGTGGAGGACCTGGTGTCGCGCAACCAGACCAGCGCCGCCACCACGGAGGAGGTCGCCGCCACCATCGAGGAGATGTCCAAGGGCATCACCCGGCTGGCCGCGGACGCGCAGGGCGTGGGCGAGCGCATGGGCCAGGTGTCCGGCGCCGTGGTGTCCCTGGGCAAGACGCTCCAGGACGTGGTGCGCGACGCGGCCACCATGTCCTCCAGCGTGGAGGACGCGGCCGCCGCCACGGAGCAGGTGGCCCGCAGCGTGCGCGGCGTCGCCGAGCACACGCGCACCCTGGAGGCGAGCGCCGTCACCACCGCGTCCACCGTGCAGGAGGTGGCCGCCAGCGTGGAGGAGGTGGCCGCCACCGCGGAGAAGAACGCCGCCGTGGTGGACGCCAACGCGGCCACCATCGAGGAGCTGTCGCGCTCCGCCCAGGCGGTGGCCCGCGCGGCGGAGAGCATCAACGGGCTGGCGTCCACCAGCGCCACCGCGTCCTCGCAGTTGGAGTCCTCCACGCGCCGCGCGGCGCAGCTGACGGAGGAGGCGCGGCTGGCCGCGGAGCGCGTGGGCACGAGCGCTCGCGAGGGCGGCGCCACCGTGGCGCGCTCCATCGCGGGCTTCGGCCGCATCCGCCAGTCCATCGTGGAGTCGTCCGGGGTGATGAAGGAGATGGGCCGGCGCGCCGAGGAGATTGGCGACATCGTGCAGACCATCAACCTCATCGCGGACCGCACCAACCTGTTGTCGCTCAACGCCAGCATCGAGGCGGCGCGCGCGGGCGAGCACGGCCGCGGCTTCGCGGTGGTGGCGGAGGAGATCCGCGCCCTGGCGGACCGCGCGGCGGCGGCCAGCAGCGACGTAGCGAAGATCGTCCGGGGACTCCAGACGACGGCGCGCGAGGCGGCGGTGGCCAACGGCGAGGGCGTGCGCGCGGCGGACGAGGGCGCTGCCCTGGCGGGAGACGCGGAGCGCGCGCTGGGCACCATCCTCAAGGGCGTGGACGAGCTGGGCTCGAACGTGCGTGAGGCGTCGCGCGCGTCGGCGGAGCAGGTGCAGGCGGTGCAGTCGCTGGTGCAGGCCACCGCGAAGGTGAGCGAGCAGGGGCGGCTCATCGCCGCGTCCGCGGTGGAGCAGGCGCAGGCCGCGCAGGCGCTGACCCAGGGCGGCTCGGAGATGCGGCGCATGGCGCGGCAGACCACCCAGGCCACCCAGGAACAGGCCAAGGCGCTGCGCGAGGCGGTGCGCTCCAACAACCAGCTGACGGAGGTGGCGGAGAAGGTGTCGCGCGCGATGCAGGAGCAGGCCCAGGCCGCCACGGACCTGGCCCGCGGCACCGCGCAGATGCGCCAGCTGGTGCAGGGCGTGAGCGCCGCGGTGATGGCCCAGGGCCAGCAGGTGGGGGCGCTGGGGGCGACGGCGCAGGAGGTGGCGTCCTCCACGCAGCGCACGCTCACCGGCATCTCGGAGCAGGCCAAGGCCGCGCAGGAGGTGACGAAGGCCATGGAGGCCACGCGCAAGGAGGTGGCCCAGTCCACGCGCGCCATGTCGGAGCAGGCGCGCGCGCTCAAGCAGGGCGAGCTCGCCAGCCGCCAGGTGGCCACCCTGGCGAAGGAGGTCACGCGCGCCACGGACGAGCAGGCCCAGGCGCTCACGTCGCTGGTGCGCGGCGCGGAGGAGGTGCGCCGGGTGGCGAAGTCCACCGCGCGCGCGCTGGATGAGCAGGCGGACGCCCTGTCCCTGCTCACCCTGTCCGCCGCGAAGCAGGCCACGGGCGTGGCGGCGGTGGCGAGGGCCGCCGTGGACCAGGCCGCGATGAGCGAACAGCTGGGCCGGTCGGTGGAGGACATGCGCATCCGCGCGAAGGAGATCGCCGGCACCACGGGGGAGCAGGCGCGCGGCATGGCCGTCACCGCCCAGGAGGTGAAGGAGGTGGCGGGCCGGCTGGGACAGCTGTCGCGGCTGCACGGAGAGCAGGTGGAGGGCTTGAGTCACCTGAGCGGTCTGTTGGGCGCCACGGAGCCGGGGACGCCCCGGAACACGCAGGAGCAGGCCACGTGAGCAGCTCGACCGCGAAGCAACACCCGTTGTCGCTGTCCGCGGAGGACCGCGCCCGGGTGGAAGAGGTGGATCAGCTGGCGCGCCGGGGGCCGGCGAGCCTGCCGGTGCTGGTGCAGGGGCTGGACGCGCCGTCGTGGGCGGTGCGCCGCGCCGTGGTGTCCGCGCTGGCGCGCCTGGGCACCGCCGCCGTGGAGTCCCTGTGTGAAGTGCTGCGCCACCGCCGGGACAACGAGGCGCGCATCGCCGCGGCGGTGGACGCGCTGGTGGCCGCCACGGGGGACGTGGAGGGCCCGGTGGAGCTGTTGGGGGACGACCCCAACCCGGCCATCGTCTGTGACGCCGCCCAGGTGCTGGGACGCCGCCGCAGCCGGAGGTCCGTGCCGCTGCTGTCGCGGCTCATCGTCCACCCGGACGACAACGTGGCGGTGGCCGCCATCGAGGCGCTGGGCCGCGTGGGCGGCGGCGCGGCGGTGGACGCGCTCCTGTCCTCGCTGGGAAGCGGCAACTTCTTCCGCATCTTCCCCGCCATCGACGTGCTGGGCCGCTCCGGCGACCCCACCGTCGTGCCGGCGCTGATGGCGCTCTTGTCCGACCCCTTCTATGTCCTGGAGGCGGCGCGCGCGCTGGGCCGCACCGGCCAGGAGGCCGCGGTGCCCGCGCTGGTGGGCCTGCTCCAGCGCGGCAACGACGCGGTGGTGCGCGTGGCGGCGGTGGCGCTGGTCGAAATCCACGACGCGCAGGTGCAGCGCTTCGGCGGCGCGCGCACGGTGCCGTCGGTGCTGCGCTCCAGCTCGTTGGAGCCGCACCCCACCGGGCGCCGGCTGGCCCATGTCATCGCGGGCGCGGACGCGGGGGAGAAGACCGCGGTGGCGCGCCTGTTGGGCTGGGTGGGCGGCGCGGACGCGGCCACGGGGCTCCTGAAGCTCCTGGACTCGCAGGACCTGGGCGTGTCGCGCGCGTCCGCGGCGGCCCTGGGCGAACTGGGCGCGGAGGCGGACGCGCAGATCCTCCAGGCGCTGCGCGAGGGTGACAGCTCCCGCAGGCGGGCGCTGCTGCCGCTGGTGGGCAAGCGCTCCGCGGCGGTGCCGGACGTGCTGGTGTGCCTGGAGGACCGGGACGCGACGGTGCGCGCGCTGTCGGCGGAGACGCTGTCGCGCATTGGCGACACGTCCGCGGTACCAGCCCTGTTCGCGCGGCTGGCGGACGAGGACCCGCGCGTGTCGCAGGCGGTGGTGGGCGCCATCCAGTCGCTGGGCAGCGAGATGACGGAGACCCTGGCGCTGGAGGCGGCGCGCTCCACGGACGCGCGCCAGCGGCGGGCGGCGCTGCGCATCGTGGCGTACTTCGGCTACCCGCGCGGCCTGGACGCGCTGCTCCTGGCCATGCGGGACCCGGACGAGCGGCTGCGCGACGCGGCCATCTACGGCCTGCCCTTCATTGATGACCCTCGCGCGGTGGACGCGCTGCTGTCCGCCGCGAGCCACGAGTCGGAGCGCACGCGCGCCACCGCCATGCGCGCGCTGGGCCAGACGGACAAGCAGGCGCGCATCACCTCCACGCTCCTGGGCGGCTTGAACGACCGCGACCCGTGGGTGCGCTACTACGCGTGCCAGTCGCTGGGGAAGCTCAACGAGGAGGCCGCCGCGGACGCCATCGTCGCGCTGGCCAACGACGACGCGGGCCAGGTGCGCGTGGCGGTGGTGGACGCGCTGGCGCACATGCACACGGAGAGCGCCATGGCGGCGCTGCGCCGGGCGGCCTCGTCAGCGGACGCGGACGTGCGCCGCGCGGCCCTGCTGGGGCTGGGCGTGGCCCGGCGGCCGGACGCGCTGCCGGTGCTGCTGGAGGCGGTGCACTCGGAGGACCCGGCCACGCGGCTGGTCGCCCTGTCCGCCGTGGCGGAGTACGACGCGCCGGAGACGCTGCCCGCGCTCCTGCGCGCCGCCGGGGACCGGGATGACAGCGTGCGCAGCGCGGCGGTGGGCTTCCTCGCCACGCGCACGGGCTCGCATGCGACGCAGCAGCTGGTGTCGCTGCTGGGCGACGTGATGCTGCGCGAGCAGGTGGTGTCCGCGCTGGCGCTGCCCGTGGAGGGGCGCCTGCCCGGGCTGATGGCGGCGCTGGAGGTGGCGGACGACGCGACGGCGCCTTTGCTGGTGGCGTCGCTGGCGCGCATGCGCCGGGCGGACGCGAGGGCGGCGCTGATGCAGTCGCTCCTCGGCGCGAGCCCCGCGGGCCGCCGGGCCTCCGCCCCCGCGGTGGCGGCGCTGGGCACGGTGGAGGCGCGCGAGGCGCTGGACAAGGCGGCCCACCGCGACGAGGACCCGGAAGTGCGCCGCGCCTGCCTGCTGGCCCTGGGCCGCTAGGACACCCACGGCCATGAGCTCGCTGCCGCTGTCCCCGCAGGTCCTGGCCATCCTCTCCATGCTCATCGAGCAGCGCTCCGGCCTGCACTACGGGCCCGAGGACCGGGACCTGCTGGCGGAGAAGCTGTCCACCCGGGCGCTGGAGGCCGGGTTCGACTCGCTGCTCGATTACTACTACTTCCTCCGCTACGACCCGAAGGGGCCGCAGACGCTGGACTCGCTGGTGGAGGCGCTGCTCGTCCACGAGACGTACTTCTTCCGCGAGCCCCAGGCGCTGGAGGTGCTGGTGGACGAGCTGCTGGTGCCGGAGGTGCGCGCGGGCAGGAAGCCGCGCGTGTGGTGCGCGGCGTGCTCCACCGGTGAAGAGCCCCTCACGCTGGCCATGCTGCTGGACTCGCGCGGCGTGCTGGGGGACGTGTCCATCCTGGCCACGGACCTGAGCTCCAAGGCGCTGGAGCGCGCGAAGTCAGGGGAGCACAACCTGCGCTGCCTGCGCGCGCTGCCCCCGGGCGTGATGGGGCGCTGGCTGGACATGGTGGACGGACGTCCCCGCGTGCGGCCGGACCTGATGGCCCGGGTGGAGTGGCGGCAGCTCAACCTGGTGGACACGGAGGGCTACCCGGAGCCGGGCAGCTGCGACGCCGTCCTCTGCCGCAACGTGCTCATCTACTTCCAGGACGACACCGCGCGCCGCGTGGTGGACGGCCTCACCCGGACGCTGCGGCCCGGCGGGCACCTGGTGGTGGGCACCTCCGAGTCCCTGATGCGCTTCGGCACGGCGCTGCGCTGCGAGGAGCGCCGCGGCGCGTTCTTCTACAGCAAGGCGGACTCATGACGTTGCGCGTGCTGGTGGTGGACGACTCGGCGTTCGCGCGCAAGGTGCTGCGCAAGGTGCTGTCGGACGCGCAAGGGCTGGAGGTGGTGGGCACCGCGCGCGACGGCCTGGACGCGCTGGAGCGGGTGGCGGAGCTCAAGCCGGACGTCATCACCCTGGACCTGGTGATGCCGTCGCTGGACGGGCCGGGCTTCCTGCGCGCGCTGGCCGGCATGCCGGACGCGCCGCGCGTGGTGGTGGTGAGCAGCGCGGGCGCGGACAGCGAGCTGGCGGTGGCCGCGCTCCAGGCGGGCGCGGTGGACCTGGTGCACAAGCCCACGGCGCTCGCCACGGACCGGCTCTACGAGCTGGGCGCGGAGCTGGTGGAGAAGGTGCGCGTCGCGGGGCGCGCGGTGCCGCGCTACCAGCAGGAGCTGGCGGAGGCCGTGGCGGCCCCGCCCCTGAAGCCGCTGCCCGCGACGTCCACGAAGCTGCTGGCGGTGGGCACGTCCACGGGCGGGCCGCAGGCGCTGACGCGGCTGTTGTCCGCGATGCCCCGGGACTTCCCGGCGCCGGTGGTGCTCGCGCTGCACATCCCCGCCGGCTACACGGAGGCCGTGGCGAAGCGGCTGGACTCGCAGAGCGCGCTGGAGGTGGTGGAGGCGAGCGACGGCCTGGAGCTGGTGCCGGGCCGCGCGGTGCTGGCGCGCGCGGGCCACCACCTGAAGGTGGCGCGGCACGGGGCGCTCAACCTGGTGCGCCTGGACCGCCACCCGCTGGGCACCCCGCACCACCCCTCCGTGGACGTGCTCTTCCAGAGCGTGGCGGAGGTCTGGGGGAGGGACGCGCTGGGGCTGGTGCTCACCGGCATGGGCGAGGACGGGCTCCAGGGCGCGCGGGCCCTGCGCGCCGCGGGCGGCGTGGTGCTGACGGAGGCGGAGTCCTCCTGCGTGGTGTACGGCATGCCGCGCGCGGTGGACGAAGCGGGCCTGTCCAACGGCAGCGCGCCGCTGGACGCCCTGGTGCCCCTCCTCTCGCGCTTCGTCTGACGGGCGCTCGGGCCGCGCGGGTTCAGGCGCGGTGCGAGGGCGGCGAAGGCGGCTCGGGCGGCGGGCCCTTCCGGGGCGGCGCGCGGCGCGGCAGCGTGACGGTGAAGGTGGTGCCGTCGCCCTCGCTGGAGGTGACCTCGATGGTGCCGCCGTGGGCGTGCACGATTTCGCGCACGATGTAGAGCCCCAGGCCGTAGCTCATCTTCAGCGTGCGCGTCTGCTGCGGGCCCTGGCGGAAGGGCTCGAAGAGGTGGGGCAGGGTGGCTTCCGGAATGGGGCGGCCCTGGTTGTGGACCGTCACCACCACCTTGTTGCGCAGGCCTCGCGTGGACAGCAGCACGGGCGCGTCCGCCGGGCTGTACTTGAGGGCGTTCTCCACCAGGTTGGACACCACCTGCGCCAGGCGGTCCGGGTCCCAGTGCCCCTGCGTGTTGCCCTTGTGGTCCACGACGATGTCGCGCTGCGGGAAGGCCACGCGGAACTCGTGCGCCACCTTCGTCAGCAGCTCCTGCGTGTCCGTGCCGCGCGGCTCAATCACCACGCCGCCCACCAGCCGGGCGCGGGTGAAGTCCAGCAAGAGGCGCGTCAGCCGCTCGATGCGGACCGCCGCGGTGGCGATGCGCCGGCTGGTGCGCGCCGTCTCCTCCGCGGGCCCGCCGGCCGCGAGCACGCGCGACCAGTTCATGATGGCGCCGAGCGGGCTGCGGATGTCGTGGCTGATGATGCCCATCAGGTGTTCCTGGAACTCGGCGTGCCGGCGCACCTCGTCTTCCGCCCACTTGCGCTGGGTGATGTCGCGGCTGATGCCGAACAGGCCGAACACGTGGCCTTCCGGGTCGCGCAGCGGGCCCTTGGTGGACTGCCACACGCGCAGGTCCCCGTCGGGGGCCTGCTGCGTGTCCTCGTAGGTGAGGGGATGGCCCGCCTTGAGCACGTCCCGGTCGTGCTTCACGTTGACCTTGGCCTCGGCGGGAGGGAAGAGCTCCGCGTCGGTGCGCCCGCGCACCTCGGCCACGGTGCGGCCCACGGCGCGCGCGCCCGCGGAGTTGATGACCTGGTAGGTGCCCTCCATGTCCTTGATGTAGATGGCGTCGGTGGTGCCCTCCATCACGGCCTGGAAGAGCTGCCCCACGCGCTGCAACTCGTGGCGGGCCTGGAACTCGCGGGTGATGTCGCGGCAGTGCACCAGCAGGCCGCCGTCCATGGGGCGGGTGCTCACCTCGAAGCAGAAGCCGCCTTCGTGCCAGCGGTGCTCGTAGGGCGCGGCGGAGGGCTGCTCGTTGGCGGGCGCGTCCAGGCGCAGGTGCGAGCCCAGGCCCAGCACGTCCGCCACCTTCTTGCGCAGGTCATCGCCCGGCTGGACGCGGGGCCCCAGCAGCTCCCGCATGCGCCGGCTCAGCCAGGTGATGCGCCAGCCCGCGTCCACGCCGAGGAAGGCCTCCGGCAGCGCCTCCAGCAGCGCTTGCAGACCCGGGCCAGAGGCCTCCGTCGGGGAC
>NZ_RAWC01000113.1:0-28121 GCF_003611685.1 Corallococcus sp. CA049B
GCTTTGGGGCGACGTGGAGCTGGCGGCGCGGGACCGGGGCGGCAAGGTGCTGGCCACCACGGCGGACGCCCCGCACCTGCTGGCCACCGTGCTGGTGGCCCGGGGCGACTTCGCGGCGCGCTATCCGGACGCGGTGCGGCGGGTGCTGCGGGGGCTGCTGGACACGGGGCAGGGCGTGCTCAAGGCCCCGGCGGCCGGGGCGCGGCTCCTGGGAGAGGTGGCGCCCTACCTGGGGGACCCCTCGGAGGCCATCCGCAGCGCGCCGCCCGCGACGCTGGCGGACAATCGGGCCTTCTTCGGACTTTCCGGCGAGGCGCCGGTTACCTATGACGAGCTCTTCCAGAGCGCCGCGGCGCTCTTCCAGAAGCTCAATCGCGGGACGGCGCCCCCACCGGCGGAGGACACGCGGGACCTGGGCGCGCTGAAGTACGTCTCCGAGGCGCGGGGGCCCTGAAGCGGGCCGGAAGAGGGAAGGGGAGTCGGACGTGGCGAAGACACCGAACTACATCAAGGCCGCGTTCCTCCTGCCGGCCAACCTGGTGGGGCTGACGACGGCGGCCATGTCCAGCGCCGTGACGCAGGAGCCGCTGCCCATGATGGTGGCGCTGGGCGTGGAGGGCGTCTACCTGGCCGTCCTGTCGTCCATGAAGCGCTTCCAGCGCGCCGTGCGGGCGCAGCAGCCGGACAACCCGGAGGCCGCGCGCGCGGCGGTGGACTCGCTGCTCGCGGACCTGGCGCCGTCGCAGCGCGACCACTACCAGCAGCTGGTGGGGCTGAAGGAGAAGATCCTCGCCAACTACCGCAAGCTGCCCGCCGGGCGCGTGCTGGCCGCGAGCAGCGAGCCCAAGCTGGACGCGCTGCTCACGTCCTTCCTGCGGCTCATCTCCGCGCTCAACCAGTACCGCACGTACTTGAGCGGGTCCGACCGGGAGCACCTGACCTCCGAGGTGGCCGCGCTGGAGGCGGAGGTCGCGGACGAAGCCAACCCGCGCCTCAAGGACGTGAAGGGCAAGCGCGTGGAGATTCTGCGCAAGCGCCTGATGCGCTTCGAGCAGGCGGGCGAGAGCCGCGAGGTGGTGAGCCACCAGCTGGCCGGCATCGAGGACCTGATGCGCCTGACGCACGAGCAGTCCATCGCCATCCGCGACCCGGAGAGCGTCAACCGGCAGCTGGACGTGCTCTCCGCGGAGACGGAGGCCACGGACGAGACGGTGCGCCAGATGGAGCGCTTCCTCGACTTCACCGAGGAGACCGCCGCGCCCCTGCCGCACGGCGGCACGCGCGTGCGGTAGGCCAGGCACGGGCCCGGACGGGCACCTGTTCACCGTGGCACCTTGCGACCCTGGCGGGGGCCTGGGACGGCGCACGAATAGATTGACTCTCCGGCGCAGGCATCCTGTCCTGCCGCCCATGCTCCGCCGCGTTGGATTCCTCCCGTTGGTCCTGCTGTTGGTCGTGTTCGCCGGCTGCTCGCGCTGCGGGAAGGAGGCGGCCGGGCCCGCGGATTCGCCCCGGGGCGTGTCGCGCTACCTGCCGCGCACCGCGCAGGCGGCCGTCGTCATCGACGACCTGGGCACGCTGGGCGAGAAGCTCGCGCGCTTCCAGAACCTCAAGGTGGCCTCGTTCGTCGCGCAGTTGCAGAACTTCCCCTCCGCGGAGCGCTACGTGTCCGCGGTGATGCGGCAGGTGGGCGTGGACCTGCGCAGCCGCAAGGCGCTGGAGGACGCGGGCATCGACCCGAAGCGCGGCGCGGGCGCGGCCTTCCTCGGCGGCACGCAGGCGGTGTCCGTCCTGGGCGTGAAGGACGCGGACAAGCTGAAGACGACCTTCGCCACCTTCGCCCGCACGCGCCTGGGTGCGACGGAGGAGAAGGACGCGAAGGTGGACGCCGGGCGGCTCGTCACCTTCAACCGCCCGGGCTCCACGGAGCCCCTGCTGGGCATGCTCTTCCTCAAGCACGACCTGGTGCTCCTGTCCGCGGGCGCGGCGGTGCCCCGGCTGTCGGAGCTGGCGGCGCTGCCGGAGGAGCAGTCGCTGGCGAAGGAGCCGGTGCTGGAGGCGTCCCTCAAGCGGCTGTCCGGCGACCGCGACTTCCACGTGTGGCTGCCGGGCGGCAGGGGCCTCCTGCCCGCGGGCAGCGTGCAGGGCATCACCTTCACGGGCCACATCGAGGAGCGCGCGGTGACGCTGCGCGCGGACGCGCCGTGGCCGGACACGCAGGCGTCGCTCGCGGCGCTGGAGCCCAAGGGCGGCGAGTCGCTCGCGGGCTGGCTGCCGCAGGACAGCTTCTTCGTGGCGCGCTTCCGCGGCGACCCGGCGCAGTTGGACGGCGTGTGGCCGTACCTGGCCGGCTCGCAGGTGACGCGCGCGGTGCAGGAGGCGGGCTTCAACGTGAAGACGGAGGTGCTGGACAACCTCAAGCCGGGCATGGTGCTCGCGCTGTCGCTGTCGCCCAACGTCAACCTGTCCTCGGGCATGCCGGACCTGGACCTGCGGCGCACCAACCCCTTCCGCTTCGTCAACCTGGTGGCGCTCGCGGAGGTGAAGGACGTCGCGAAGGGGCAGGCCACGCTGGACAAGGTGCCCGGCTTCGCGGGCGGCTTCGGCGCGAAGGTGGAGCCCACGGACGTGAGCGGGCAGAAGGCGTACCTCACGTCGTACCGCGCGGGCGAAGGCGCGCACTTCGCGCTGTCCAAGGACGGCAAGCTGTTGCTCGCGGCGCCCCGGGCGCGCCTGGAGTCCACCCTGGCCTCGCTCGCGCAGCCGGCCGGCACGGGCCCCGTGTCCGAAGACCTCAAGGCGGTGGGCAAGGACGCCGCGCTGGTGGTGCTCCTGGACCTGCGCCGGCTGGCGGATGCCGTCAAGGCGCTGCCGTCCGCCGCGTGGGGCATTGGCGGCTTCGCCATCAAGGCCACCACGGTGCGCTGGCTGGACGCCACGGACGACCTGCGCGCGGTGACCCTGGCTCTGTCGCGCAAGGACAAGGCGCTGCAGGCGGAAATCTCCCTGCGGCTCACGCCCGCGCCCACCACGACCACGACCACGACCACCCCGGCCACGCCTTGATCCACGCGCGAGATGTCGTGAAGGAGTACGAGGACGGCGAGGGCTCGCGCGTGCGCGTCCTGGACGGCGTGTCACTGGACGTCGAGGCCGGGGACTTCGTCGCGGTGGTGGGCGCGTCTGGCAGCGGCAAGTCCACGCTGCTGCACCTCTTGGGTGGCCTGGACGTGCACTACCAGGGGCAGGTGGAGGTGGGCGGCGTGAAGCTCACCGGCCTGCGCGACAAGGAGCTGGCGCGCTTCCGCAACACGCACGTGGGCTTCGTCTTCCAGTCCTTCCACCTCATCCCCAACCTGTCCGCGCTGGAGAACGTGCTGCTGCCCTCTCACTTCGGTCCGGCCACTCCGGATGGGCGCAAGCGCGCGAGCCAGCTCCTGGAGCGCGTGGGCCTGGGCTCCAAGCAGGACCGCGCGCCGGTGCGGCTGTCCGGCGGCGAGCGCCAGCGCGTGGCCATCGCCCGGGCCCTCTTCGGCGGCCCCAAGCTGCTCCTGTGCGACGAGCCCACGGGCAACCTGGACGCGGCCACCGGCGCGGGCGTCATCCAGCTCTTCCAGGAGCTGCACAGGGAAGGGCTCACGGTGCTGACCGTCACCCACGAGGAGCGCATGAGCGCGGTGGCGCGGCGGGTGCTGCGGCTCAAGGACGCGCGGCTGGTGGAGGAGTCTCCCGCGTCGGAGGCCCTGGCGTCGCGAGGTGCCCCTTGAGGTTCGACGCACTGTCGCGGCTGGTGAGGTTGTCCCTCGCGCGTGAGCGCAAGGGCGCGTTCTTCTCCGCCTTCGGCGTGGCCATGGGCGTGGGCGCGCTGGTGTTCTTCGTGGGCCTGGGCCTGGGCGTGGGGCGCGTCATCCGCGAGCGCATCTTCCCCACGGACTCGCGGCTGGTGGACGTGGTGCCCCCGGCGGTGTCGCTGGGCCTGTTGGGCGGCGGCAAGCTGGACGCGGCCGCGGTGGAGCGCCTGGCCGCGCTGCCCGGCGTGGAGACGGCGTACCGGAAGATGAACGTCCGCGTGCCGGCGGTGACGCGCTACGACGGCGTCTTCTTCGGCTCGCGCCTGCGCATGGGCATGGAGGTGCTCGCGGTGGGCGTGGACCCCGGCCTGGTTCAGAAGGACGTGGGGCTGCCGGAGGCGAAGGACTTCAAGGATCCGGGGGAGGGCAAGGCCATCCCCGCGCTCATCTCCACGCGCCTCTTGGAGCTGTACAACAAGACGTTCGCGCCCGCGCGCAAGCTGCCGCAGCTGTCCGCGGAGATGCTCATCGGCTTCGGCTTCCCGGTGGAGTTCAACCGCTCCTACGTGGCGGCCACGTCCGGCGGGCCCACCACCACGCAGCAGGCGCAGGTGGTGGGCGCGTCCGACCGGGCCATGCTCGCGGGCATCACCATCCCGCTGGACACGGCGGTGCGCATCAACCGCGCTTCCGGCGCGGACGCGGACAGCTACTCCGGCGTCACGCTGGTGGCCGTGGACCCTTCGCGCGTCCCGGAGCTGGTGGAGGCGGTGAAGGGGATGGGCTTCGAAATCGATGATCAGGAGCGCCGGCTGGCGGAGAACGCGGGCGCGGCGGTGGCCCTCACCACGTCCGCGCTGGCGCTGCTCTCCATCCTCATCTGCGTGCTGGCGGCGGTGAACATCGCCCACGCCATGTCCTCGTCCGTGCGCGCGCGGGCCAAGGAGATTGGCGTGATGCAGGCGGTGGGTGCCTCTCGCGCGGACGTGCGCGCCATCGTGCTGGCGGAGGCCGGCGTGGTGGGCGTGCTGGGCGGCGCGGCGGGCACGGCGGCGGCGCTGGTGCTGGCCTTCATCGTGGACCGGCTCGCGAAGGGCTACCTGCCCAACTTCCCCTTCAAGCCGGAGAGCTTCTTCTCCTTCCCCGTGGGGGTGGTGCTGGGCGGGGTGCTCTTGGGCCTCGTGGCCGCGCTCGCCGGGGCCTACTTCCCCAGCCGTCGCGCCGCCGCCACGGATCCGGCCAGGACGCTGGCGGGATGAGCGGCCCTTCGCGCAAGGCGCTTCTGGCCAACGTCCTGTGCCTGGGGGCGCTCGGGTGGATCTACGGGGGCGACCTCTCGGACTCCCTGCGCGCCCGGACCGAACAGGTCTCCGCGCTCCTGACGCCGCCGTCCACCGTGCGCGCCAGCGTCGTGCTGGGGCTCGCGGGCGTGGGCCTGGCCGTGGTCGTCGCCGGATTGCTGCGCAAGAAGCCGGAGGGCTTCAAGGGCTACCGGCTCCTGCCCATCCTGCTCGTGCTGGCGCTCTTCCTGGACCTGGTGCTGGCGGAGGGCCGCACGCCGCTGGACTCGCCGGAGATGGCCGCCGTGGCGCTGCAGCGCTTCCAGAACGAGGCCCAGAAGCTGGCCACGGTGGAGGCCGTGCCCACGCGAGCCCCGGTGCTACAGCCCCTGGTGGACGCGCTGGGCTCGCCGCCGTACCTGGAGCGCGGCACGCCGGTGCCGGCCTATGCACTCCAGGTGCGCACGGACTGCGAGGGCCCCGTCCATGACGCGCCCGGCACCCGGGCCGGCACGCTGCTCTACTGCGTGGCCCGGGACGGCAAGCAGGCCTGGGTGACGCTGGTGGGGCTGCCCGCCGAGGTGCGCTTTGGTGCGCCCGCCGTGCTCTCCCTCCGGGGAGAGCCGCGCGTCGCCGTCGTGCGCGCCCCGCTCCCCGCGGAGCCCGAGGAGCAGAACGAGGGCATTCCGGGCATCGATCTGGAGATCCCCACGGTGGATGGGGGCGCGGCGACGTCCTCTTCGCCCTGAGTCGGGGTCGCCTGGGGAGCAAGCGGGCGGAAATAGGTCCGCGCGCGCGGTTGACCCTTTGGAGCCGCGATCGATAGGCTCCATGCAAGGACTCGACCCCCACACACAGTGACGACCTCTCAACCGAAGCGGCAACCCATCCCGTTCGGGAAGTATCTCCTCCTGGACCGCGTCAACATCGGCGGCATGGCGGAGGTCTGGCGCGGCAAACAGTTCGGCGCCAGTGGCTTCGAGCGGCTCGTCGCCATCAAACGCATCCTGCCGAACATCGCCGAGGATGAAGAATTCATCTCGATGTTCATCGATGAGGCGAAGATCAGCGTCCAGCTGACCCACGCCAACATCGCGCAGATCTACGAGCTGGGGCAGATCGCCAGCAGCTACTTCATTTCGATGGAGTACATCCCCGGCAAGGACATGCGGGCCATCTTCGACCGCTGCCGGAAGAAGGGTGAGCCCGCGCCCGTGCCGCTGGTCGCCTTCTGCGTGGCGAAGATGTGCGAGGGCCTGGACTACGCCCACCGCAAGAAGGACGGGATGGGGCGCGACCTCAACATCGTCCACCGCGACATCTCGCCGCAGAACGTGCTCGTGTCCTTCGAGGGCGAGGTCAAGGTCATCGACTTCGGCATCGCGAAGGCGGCGGGCAAGGCGACGAAGACGCAGGCCGGCATCCTCAAGGGCAAGTTCGGCTACATGAGCCCGGAGCAGATCCGCGGCCTGCCGCTGGATCGCCGCTCGGACGTGTTCGCCATTGGCGTGTGCCTCTACGAGATGCTCACCGGCGAGCGCCTCTTCGTGGGCGACAGCGACTTCAGCGTGCTGGAGAAGGTGCGCAAGGCGGAGGTGCCGTCGCCGTCCACGTACAACCGGCGCATCCCGGAGGCGCTGGAGCGCATCGTCCTCAAGTCGCTCGCGAAGGACGTGGAGGAGCGCTACCAGTACGCCAGCGAGCTGGGCGACGACCTGCAGCGCTTCCTGCTGACGAACGACTCCATCTTCGGCCGCAAGGACCTCATGCAGTACATGAAGTCCACGTTCGCCGAAGAGGTGGAGCGCGAGAAGCAGCGCCTGGCCGAGTACGCGGACATCCGCGCGCCGGACGGCATGCTGGCGGCCATCGAGGCGGGCTTCAGCGGCCCGTCCCCGGTGCCCACGCAGAGCATGACCAACATCCCCGCGGTGGCGCCCTCCGCGCCCCCCGTGGAGCCCGTGTCCGCGCCGCCGCCGCGCGCCTCCAACTCCGGTGGCACCGCGCAGGGCGCTCGCCGCTCGCCCACGCTCGCGGCGCTGCCCAAGCTGACCGCCGCGCCGGCCGCGCCCTCGCCCAAGGAGGACGAGGAGCTGGCGACGCAGATGGTGGACCGCGACGCCGTCTTCAACGACGCGCCGGAGCCCACCACCCAGCCGGGCGCCGCCATTGGCCGCGCCGTCACGCCGCTGGAGTCCCCGGCCGCGCCCGACGACGACGGAGAGGACGTGGCGGGCCGCACCGCCGTCATCCCGCCGCCCTCGTCGCTGCCCCAGCCTCCGGCGCCGCCGCGCCTGTCGCAGAACAGCGCGCCGGTGCTGAGCGCCGCGCCGCCGCGTCCGTCGCTGACCAACGTGCCCACGCTGATGGCCAACGACGGGCCCGCGCCCCGTCCGACGCCGAACCGGGGCAACGACGGTCCGCCGCAGCGCCTCCACCGGCCGGACCCGCTGCCGGAGCCGGCGCCGCGTCCGTCCGCGCCCCCCGTCCTCAACAACGGGAACGCGCCGCGTCCGCCCGCGAAGGAAGCCCGCCAGAAGAGCGCGCCCGAGCCGGAGGCGCCCGCCCGGGGCCTGGGCTTCAAGGGCATGGACAAGCGGCTGCTCTACGGCGCCGTGGGTCTGGCGTCGCTGTTCCTGCTGGTGGGCGTGGCCCTGGTCTTCTCCCCGAGCAAGCCCGCGCAGGGCTACGTGATGGTGGAGCTCAAGACGCTGGAGGCGAAGGACAGCGCGATGGTGTCCATCAACGCGGGGCCTCCGGAGAAGTTCCCCCCCAACGGCTTCGCCCTGAAGCCCATGTCCGTGGGCAACGTGCTGGTGGTGGTGACCGCTCCGGGCTACGAGGCCTTCAACCAGTCCGTCATGGTGTCCGAGGGCGCCAACGCCACGCAGGTGCCGGTGGTCCTCAAGCGGCAGGCGCGCTCGGTGGTCGTGATCTTCAAGACCCAGCCGGACGACGCCGAGGTGAAGATCGACAGCCAGGTCGCCCGGAAGCAGGGCTCCCATGAGTCGGTGAACAACGACTTCTTGCTCAGCAACGACGCCCCGCTGGTGGAGGTCACCGCCCCTGGCTACCTGCCCTTCATCAAGAAGATGGCCGTGAACAACAATGGCCTGGACGTGGCGGCGACCCTGGAGCGCGCGCCCGTGGAGGTGCGGATCGAGTCCACGCCCGAGGGCGCGGCCATCTACCAGGGCAACAAGGACCTGGGCGCCGTCACCCCTGCCACCATCCGGGTGCCGTGGGACACGCGCAGGCTCACGCTGAAGGCGAAATGCCACGCGGACGAGGACGTCTCCGTGGGCATGCCGTCCCCGGCGGGTTCCACGGTCAAGGTGGAAGCGACCCTGAAGAAGCAGGCGCGCTGCCGCGATTAGCGGCACCGCGGTCCTGACACTTAAGGTAGGCCTGGGGGTCCTCCCCCTGGATGTCCCTGGGGGGGAGCGGCGCCGGAGGGATTTCCGTGACCAAGGTGCGTAAGGTGAACAAGGCGGATCCGCTGGCGGATCTGCCCCGGTGGGCGCAGCAGCTGGCGCGCAAGTACTACACGAAGACGGTCAGCACCTTCCTGCTGTACGGGGCCGTGCGCGACCTGCAGCCGCTGCAGCTGGAGGACGGCGGGCGCGGCTTCGGGACGCTCAAGACGTTCCTCTCCGAGGAGCTGTTCGGCGGGCGTGACCACGTCCTCTTCTACGACCGCTCGTCGGGCATCCGCTCGGCGACGCCGGAGACGCAGAAGGACCTGGCGCGGGCCATGACGGGCTACGACGCCATGTACGGCACGGACTACGCCAAGGTCATGCCGCGCGACCCGGGCCGGGCGCTCCAGATCCTGGAGAACTTCCTGCGCATGCGCCTGAGCGAGGGCCGCTCGCTGGCGCTCATCATCGACTACGCGGAGACGCTGGTTCCCGGCGGGGAGATGAGCCACCTGTCCGCGGAGGACCGCTTCGTGGTGGCCACGCTGGACAAGTGGGCGCACGACCCGCAGTTCCTGGCGGGCGACGTGTCGGTGGTGCTGCTGGCGGAGAACCTGTCGGACGTGTCGCCGCGCATCAGCCGCAACCCGTACGTGGCGCCCATCGAGCTGCCGCTGCCCACGGAGGAGGAGCGCCTGGAGTACGTGCGCTCCAAGCTGGAGGGCAAGAAGCTCCAGTCCGTGTCGGAGGTGCCGGTCGCGGGCCTGGCGAAGATGACGGCGGGCCTGTCGCGCATCAACCTGGACCGCGTGCTCACGGAGGCGCTGGAGCGGGAGGTGCGCATCACTCCGGAGCTGCTCAAGGAGAAGAAGAAGGAGCTCATCCAGGCGGAGTGCCACGGCCTCCTGGAGTTCATCGAGCCCGCGCACACGCTGGACGCGGTGGCGGGGCACGCGCCCGCCAAGCAGATGCTGCGGCAGGCGGCGTCCGCGCTGAAGAAGGGCCGCATCGAGGTCATGCCCATGGGCTACCTGGTCAGCGGACCGGTGGGCACGGGCAAGACGTTCATGGTGAGCTGCTTCGCCGGGGAGATTGGCATCCCGGTGGTGAAGTTCCTGAACTTCCGCAGCCAGTGGCAGGGCGTGACGGAATCGAACCTGGAGAAGATCTTCAACCTGCTGAAGGCCCTGTGGCCGGTGGCGGTGATGGTGGACGAGGCGGACACCTTCCTCGGCAACCGCGACTCCGGCGGGGACTCCGGGACGAGCAGCCGCATCTTCGGCTCCATCGCGTCCTTCATGGGCAACACGCAGTACCGCGGCAAGATTGTCTGGTTCCTGCTGACGGCGCGGCCGGACCTGCTGCCCATCGACTTGAAGCGCCAGGGCCGCGCGGAGGAGCACCTCGCGCTCTTCTATCCGCAGACGGACGAGGAGCGGAACGAGCTGTTCCAGGCGATGAGCAAGAAGACCGGCGTGTCAGTGGAGGGCGTGGAGTCCTTCGCCGCGCTCATCCCCGGCGGCGTGCGCGCCTTCAGCGGCGCGGACATCGAGGCGGTGATGGTGCGCTCGAAGTTCCGCGCGCTGGCGGAGGGACGCGATCAGGTGACGAAGGACGACCTGGCCGCGGTGCTGGCGGACTTCGTGCCGCCCAGCTACCCGCTGGAGATTGAGATGCAGAACCTGGTGGCGGTGCAGGAGTGCACCAGCCGGGCGCTCTTGCCGGAGAACTTCCGCAAGCTGGACCGCGACTTCATCAGCAAGCGCGTGCGGGAGCTGAAGATGCTCCTGGAAGAACAGTAGGCCGTCAGCCCACGGTGACGGGGACGCCCAGGTGCGGGTCCTGGAGCGTCTCCACCACCGCGATGCGGTCGCCCACGGCGAGCGCGTCATGCAGCACGAGGATGTCCTCGTTCGCGTGACGGATGCATCCGTGGGACACGTCGCCGCCGAGCAGGGCAGGGGCGCTGGTGCCATGCAGCTCCTCGCCGCTGCGGCGTCCATCCGCCCAGGACAGGTCCAGGAGCCGCGAGCCGAACACGTGCCGGTCGTTCCACAGCCGCGCGCCCGCGTCCTCGGTGGCCACTTGATCCAACTTCGCGCGGACGACCTTGAGGCCTGGATGCGTGGGCGTGGCGGCGGTGCCCACCGCGTTGGGGAAGATGTCCACGAGCTTCCCCTCCGGGTCGAAGAGGAAGGTGCGGTGCTCGCGCAGCGCGATGAGCACGCGCACGGGCTGGCCCGAGTAGAACGGAGAGGGCAGGGCGCGCGACTGTCCCCGTGAGCCCGGAGCCGGAGCGAGCGTCTCCAGGGCCTTCAGCGTGGCGGCGTCGAGCACGCCGCTGGAGCGCAGGCCCGCGTGCACCTGGAAGTTGCGGAGCGCGCGCGCCGTGTCCGGGCCGTAGCGTCCGTCCGCGCCGCCGTAGAGCGCGAACCCCATGTCCATGAGCGCGCCCTGCACCGCGCGAAGCCCGTCACCTTTCGAGCCGGTGCCCAGCACCGTCGCGCCAGAAGCCACGTCCGCGAGCTGCGGGGACCCGGCGAAGCGGGGATGTTCCAGGACGCCTGCCACCGGAACCGCTGCGCCCGCGAAGTCGACCGGAGGCTCCCTGACGCCCAGGCCCCCAGCCGTCACCGCACGTGTCGCCTCCTCCGCTCGCGCGACGACGGTCGCCGCGGTGCCTGCCACGATGTCGCGTGCGCGCTGCTCCGGACCGGACACGCCGTCGGACGGCGGGGCAACGGACAGCCCTCGCGGTGCCGGACCGGGCCCGCTGAAGCGCGTCAGCGAGTTGCCACCCGAGACCGTCCTGTCCCCCGGACGTTCGGCTCCACGGGGCAGGACGGACAAGACAGGCGAGGACTCACGCGTGCCGGGCGTTTCAGAGGGAAGAAGCGGGGACTCTCGATGCAGTGCGGATGCGAGCATGGCGCCGGGGACTGCAAGGTCCCGGCCGTCGCGCCATGCCCTTCAAGCCGCTACGGCGCGCTCAGCGACAGCAGCTTGCCGGTGGGCACCGTGCGGTGGTCCTTGATGTGGTTCCACTTCATGATGTCCTCGACGGACACGTTGTAGCGCTGCGACACCGACCAGAGCGTCTCGCCCTCGGCCAGCGTATGCACCTTGCCCTTGGGGCCCACGGGCGCCTGCCCCGCCACGGCGTTGGCCACCACGATGGTGCCGCCGCGCTCCTCCACCTTCGCCGGCGCCGCGCCCTTGGACTCCGGCGGCCACACCGCCAGCAGCGTGCCCAGCGACAGCGTGCGGTTGCGCTTGGGCAGGTTGTTCCACTTCTTCAGGTCGTCCACCGACACCTGGAAGCGGTTGGCGATGAGCCACAGGCTGTCGCCCTCCTGCACGCCGTAGGTGATGCGCGTCTTGCCATCCACCTTCTCCGTCTTCACGGGGCCCGCCGCCACGGGGCCCCGGGGCGTGCCCGCCGGGACCTCGTCCTCCGGCCGCGTCGCCACCACGCCGCTGCGCCGGGCCTGCGCCACCTTCGCCGCCAGCGCGCCGGAGGCCACCGCGCCACCGCCCGCGACACCGCTGCCACCCCGGCCGTTCGCCGGCACCGGAATCACCAGCTCCGCGCGCACCTTCAGCACCCGCGCGCTCTTCAGCCGGTTCATCTGGAGGATGGCCTCCGCCGCCGTGCCGTACTTCTGGGCAATCTGCGACAGCGTGTCGCCCCTCTTCACCGTGTGCACCCGGAACGTCAGCCGGTCCGCCGGTGACAGCTTCGCCAGGTTCTGCGCGAAGAGCGTCGTGGTGCCGCGAGGCAGCTTCAGGGTGTAGGGCTTCGCGGCCGTCGCCGGAGGCGTGCACCAGCGCTTGAGCTCCGGGTTCAGCTCCTGCACGTCCGTCACGCTCACCCCGGCCGCGCGCGCCACCACGTCCAGGTCGGTCGCGTCCGTGAGCTTCACCTCGTCGTACTCCAGCGTGGACTCGTACTGGAACTCCTCCTCGGAGAAGCCGAACGCGGTGGGGTTCTTCGCCACCAGCGCCGCGGCGATGAGCTTGGGCACGTAGTGCTTCGTCTCCTTCGCCAGCCCGGGCTCCTCCGCCAGCACCCAGAAGTCGTTCGTCCCGTAGCGCGCCACCATCTTGCGCACCCGGTACGAGCCCGTGTTGTAGCCCGCCCACGCCAGGTACCAGTGGCCCAGCTCACCGTAGAGGTCCTTCAGGTACGCCGCCGCCGCGTGCGTGGCCTTGATGGGGTCGCGCCGCTCGTCCACCCAGAAGTCCTGCTTGAGGCCGTACTGCTTGCCCGTGCTGGAGATGAACTGCCACGGCCCGGCCGCGTGCGCCCACGAGTACGCGTTCGCGGAGAAGCCGCTCTCGATCATCGCCAGGTACACCGTGTCCCGGGGCAGGCCCTTCGACTCCAGGATGGGCTGCATCACCGGCAGGTAGCGCGTGGAGCGCGCCATCCACTTGCGGAACCACTTGCGGCCGGGGCCCTGGAAGAACTGGATGTACTCGGCTACCCGCGGCTGCATGTCCACCGGGATGTCGTAGCGGTCCTTCACCTGCGAAATATCGAAGTTCGCCAGGTCGGTGATGCGCGCCAGCGGCGGGGCGGTGTCGTCCTCGCGGAAGGTGGGCTCCTCCAGCGCGTCCAACATCCGCAGCCGCAACGGGTTCGTCAGCCCCAGCCGCCGCAGCGACTGCATCATCTCCGCGTTCGGCTTCGCCTCCGGGTCCAGCGTCGCGCCCTCCAGCGCGCGCAGCTCCTCCAACTCGGCGGACTCGTTCTCCACCTCTTCCGTCTCTTCGCCTTCCTCCATGGGAGCGGGGGGCGTGGCCAGGCTGCCGTCCGCCGTCAGGGAAGGAGCCTGCGAGGGGGGCACCGCATGCACGCCGGGCGGCGGCACCGGTGACGGCGCCACGCCCTGCGAGGAGGGAACCGAGGCCAGGGCAAGCAGGAGCAGGGAAAGCGGCATGGGAACGCCAGGCGAGGTCGCCCAGAAGCAGGCGAAGCCCGCAGTATTCGCCAGCTTTCTTGACAGTCAAACAACAAGTCGCCCGGTATGCCCTCGGGAAGGACCCACCGTAGGAGCGAGCGACCCTATTTCGCCGGTGGCTCGCCTGTCTGCCCGCTCTTCCCCGTTCCGCCATGGCCGGGGCCGAGGATGCGAGGCAGATAGGTGGCGAAGTCGAAGTGCGGCGAGTTCTCCGTGTTGTGGCAGGTGACGCACACGGCCTGTCCCGGCTTGCCCACGATGGTCGCGGGGCTCGGCGCGTCGACGTGCTTGGAGCCCGGACCGTGGCAGCTCTCGCAGCCCACGTCCTCGCGGCCCGCCACCTTGTCCAGCCGGCACACGCCGCCGGGCTTCTGCCAGGCGGTGACGTGACAGCCCACGCAGTTGAGGTGGTGCTGCTTGCCCACCTCCTCCAGCGTCTCCCACGCGTGGTGGTGCTTCGTGCGCTCCCACACGCCGGTCGCGTCCGGGTGGCAGTCCGCGCACACCGCGCTGCCGACGAAGCCCGCCTGTCCCTTCGGAGGCAGCGGGCAGTCCTGGCCGTGCGCCTTCGCCCACGCGAGGTTCAGCTGGCCCACGTTCGCGTCGTACGCCTTCACCAGCGCCTGCGCGTCCGGCGCGGTGGGCAGGTTCGACTCCAGCGGCAGGAAGCGCAGCGCGAAGCCGTTGACGCCGTCGGTGGGCGCGGGCGGCGCGGTGAGCAGGCCCTGCTTGCGCGCGGAGAGCTCGTCGCGCTTGCCCTGCTTCAGCGTCTTCAGCTTCGGGTCGATGCCGGGCCGGGAAATCTCCTTGTCCAGGAGCGACAGGCGCTGCTCCAGCGCCGTCACTTCCCGCTCCACGTCCCCCTGCGAGCGCTGGGGCGTGAAGGGCCCCTTCGCCGGCGCGTACGTCAGGTCCACGCGCAACAGCGAGCGCCCCTTGCTCTGCAGCGCCACCACCGGCACTTCGGAGCGCACCAGCCGGTTCTCCTCGGCGGAGAACTCACCGGCGCTGTGCGTGGCCACCACCAGGTTCGCGGCGAGCCCCGGCAACGCGGCGGCGGCCTGCGCGGCCTCCAGCGGCTGGGCCAGCAGGCCCACCACGAAGTCCGCGCCCTGCTCGCGCGCCTGCTGGCTGGCCTTCACCAGCGCTTCGCCGGACGCCGCCGCCACCACGCCCACCTTGCGCGTCCCCGCGTCCAGCACCTTCACGCCGCCCGCCGGAATCTCCGGCAGGCCCAGGCCCTGGCGGAAGGCCGCGCCTCGCGTGTCATCCAGCTCACCCGTGGCGCGCGCGGCGATGCCCATGGTGCGGAACGCGTCCGCGAGCGCCTTCGCCTTGAGCTCCTCCTGCGGCACCTGATCCGCCTTGAGGTGCGTCTCGCCGAAGAGGCTGTTGCCGCCGTCGATGTACAGCACCGGCTGGCCGCCCTTGCGCGCCTCCTGCACCTGGAACGCCGCCCGGCCGATGCCGCCGCGCATGTTCTCGCTGCAGCCGCACGGGCCCAGGTAGCCACGCGTGTCCGCGGAGAGGAACAGCACGGCGCCCGGAGGCGCGGCGGGAGCGGGGGAGGAGGCCTGCTGCTGCCCGGGGGCGCTGCCCGCGCCGCTCTCCGGGGCGCGCGGCTCCTGGCGTCTGCAACCGGTGAGGAGCGCGCTCACGAGCACCGCGAGGACGGCCGCGCGCATCGTCATCACCAGAGGATGCTCTGCACCAGTTCGTCGATCTTCTCGCCCATCGCCTCCAGGCCGTTCACCTTGGAGAGCGAGCCATCCGCGCCCACCTGCTCGGCCAGCTTCGACAGCTCGTCGTCCGGCAGGCTGGAGAACAACACGATGGGGATGTCCTGCGTGTTGTACTCGTTCTTCAGCGTGCGGCAGATGTCCGTGCCCTTCGCCTCGGGCATGTGGATGTCCGTGAGGATGAGGTCCGGCCGCCAACTCTGAAGCGTTTTCTCAAACTCCATGAGCGTGGAGGTGGCCACGACCTCATAGCCCCGCGCCTCCAGGACAGCCTTCTCCATGGCGAGGGTGATCTCGCTGTCGTCAATGAGGAGGATTCTTCGCTTCTCTTCGGACACGGCGACCTTCCTTGGGGGTCGGTTCTAGCCCACCACCCAGCGGCGCACCAATGCTTTCCCGTGTCGCGTTCCAGCACGGGTTTCCGGGTCTCGACTCCGGGCGTCCCAGCGGCCGGGCGGGCTGGGAAACACCCACCGTCTTTCCCGGACAACCGGCCGCACACGGAGTATGGAGGCGCCCATGAAGCGCCATGCCTCCCGGGTCCTGGTGGCCCTCCTTCTCCTGGGGTGCGTCCTGGGGGGCCTCCCCGTCCTGGCCCTCAACAATGGCCTGGGGCAGGTCCCGCAGGACCTGGACCGCTCGTCGCCTCGCGCCACGGCGCAGGGCTTCCTGGACGCGGTGCATCGCGGGGACTACCACCGCGCCGCCTACTACCTCTACCTGGACCACCTTCCGGCATCCGAGCAGCCCGCGCAGGGCGCCCAGCTGGCGCGGAAGCTGAAATTCGTCCTGGACCGCGAGCTGTCGGTGGACACCTCCGTCCTGCCGAAGACGCCGGAGGGCGAGTCCCCCACTTCACGCTTCGTGTCGATGGGGGCCATCCCGCTCAAGGGCGAGAGCGTGCCCATCCGGCTGCAGCGCATGAGCGTGGACAACACCTTCATCTGGGTGGTGTCGGAGCCCACCGTGAAGATGGTGGACCCGCTCTTCGAGGAGTACGGCCCGCTGCTCACCGAAACGCTCCCGGCCGTCTTCTTCGACCGCACGGTGCTGGGGCTGGAGCCGTGGCAGTGGCTGGGGCTCGCGGTGACGCTCCTGAGCGCGTGGGTCCTCTCCTATCTCCTGGAGAAGTTCCTGCTGGCCGCGGCGCTGCGGGTGGCGCGCTGGACGCGCATCTCCTGGGACGACCAGCTCGTCAACGCGGGCCGGGGCCCCCTGCGGCTGCCCTTCTTCGCCCTCCTGCTGGCGCTGGGCACCTCGTTCCTGCTCCTGCCTCCCAAGCTGAAGCTGCTGAGCGACCGGGTGAGCTACTCGCTCACCATCGTCGCGGTGGCGTGGTTCATCCTGCGCTTCCTCCGCGTGTCGGAGGCCTACGTCCAGAGCCGCGTCGCCTCCGAGGCCAGCCCCCACCGCCGCGCGCGCTCGCTGCGCACGCAGCTGGCCGTGCTGCGCGCCGTCTTCGAGGTCGCCACCTACGTCATCGCCGCCGCGCTGCTGCTCATGCAGTTCGAGGTGGTGCGCAACGTGGGCGTGTCGCTCCTGGCCTCCGCCGGTATCGCCGGCCTCGCCATCGGTCTCGCCGCGCAGAAGTCGCTGTCCTCGCTGCTCGCCGGCATCCAGCTGTCCATCACCCAGCCCGTCAGCATTGGCGACAACGTGCTGGTGGAGGGCGAGTTCGGCACGGTGGAGGAGATCACCCTCACGTACGTCGTGCTGCGCATCTGGGACCAGCGGCGCATGGTCATCCCCATCAACCAGTTCCTGGACAAGCCGTTCCAGAACTGGAGCAAGGGGTCCCCGGAGATCATGGGCACCGTCATCCTCCAGGTGGACTACATGGCGGACATCGACGCGCTGCGCGCGGAGCTGGACCGCATCCTCGCCAACGAGGCGAAGGACCTGTGGGATGGGCGGGTGAAGACGCTGGTCGTCTTCGACGTGATGGACAAGACCCTCACCGTGCGCGCCCTGGTGAGCGCGGCGAACTCCAGCAAGCTGGGCGACCTGCGCTTCCTCGTGCGCGAGCGGCTGGTCGTCTTCCTGCGCTCGAAGCCCCACTGGCTGCCCATGGTGCGCAGCGAGTCCCGTCCCGCGCAGCCCCCGCCCGCCCGGGACGGCCAGGAGGACGCCATCCAGGGCGCTCCAGAGCCCCGGTCCTGATGGAAGAGCGTCTGTGAGAGCCCAGGGAAAACGGGCGCTTGCACGGACGCTCGCCGCGCGATGAATATGTCGGCCCACGCGGCGTAAGACGCGCGTAAGAGCATTCGCACCCACGCTGGGGAGTCCATCAGATGAAGCGTCCTGTCACGTTGTGCGGAGCCCTGGCGCTCCTGGCCGTCGCCGCGCCGCTCACCGCGAGCGCCCAGGAGCGGGGCCGCACCGACGGGCCCGAGGAGTCGGAGTACGGCAAGGGGGGCTACGGCGACAACCGCCGCGGCGTGTCGCTCCAGTTCGACTGGGGCGCGGCCATCAACTCCCAGGAGAACCCCCGGGGCGCACCGGAAGGCCCGCCGCTGTTCGTGGGCGCCACCGTGTCCCTCTGGGGGGATGACTGGTACCGCCTGGACGTCAGCGGCGCGTACGTCTTCGACGGTGGGCGCTTCGTCGGCAACGTGGGCCCCACGTTCCGCACCTGGGGCTGGCCGCTGGCCTTCACCCTGGGCCTCAAGGCGGGCGCCATCGTCATCCCGGAGGGCGAGGGCCTTCGCTTCGCCCTGTCGCCGCAGGTGGGCGCGGAGCTCTTCCTGGACCGCCGCGACCGCGTGCTCATGGGGCTGCACTACTCGCCGGACATCCCCATTGGGGGAGGAGGAGTCACGAACCGGTTGTTCATGAACGTTGGATACCGGTTCTGACGGAGACGCCATGATCGCTCAACTGCTCGCCGCCGCTGTCGCGTTGACCACGGCCCAGGCGCCTCGCGCCGCCTCGCCGTCCGTGGCACTGCCGTTCCCGTCGGGGGACGTGCAGACCTACAACATCATCCAGTGGGACCCGAACGCGCTGCCGCGCATCTATGAGCGGTCGGACCAGCTCCCGCTCACCGACGAGGAGCTGACCAAGCTGTCGCAGGCCGGCTTCGAGCCCGCGCAGCTGGTGAAGATGATTGAAGAGCGCCGCTGCGCCTGCGATGCGAGCGCGGACGGCCTCATCCGCCTGAAGAAGGCGGGCGTGGACAAGACGGTGCTGGCGGCGGTGTCGCGCCATGGCCTGGCGCCCAACCGGCAGCTGGACATCCTGGTGACGCTGGACTTCACCGGGGAGAGCCGCACCGCGCGCGAGGCGTTCCTCTACTTCTTCGTGGACGACGGGGACATCACCCGCGTGTTCTCCGCGAACCTCCCGGAGCTGCTGCTGCGCCGCAACAGCCACGAGACCATGGTGGACCGCAGCGACATCATGGTGGCGCGCACGGTGCGCCGCATCCAGCTCGCGGGCCACGTGCCGCTCAAGACGTACGGCGCGCACCGCGTGATGGTGGCCGCCAGCGCCAGCCCCACGCTCACGCACCCCTCGCAGCTCACCCCGCAGGAGCGCGCGAAGGCGCAGACGTACACCTTCGACTATCCGCGCGCGTCCCTGCAGAGCCTCTGCCGGCTGACGGCCGGCTACCGCCGCGACGCGGTGCTTGCCTACAAGTGGAACTTCGAAGGCAGCCGCTTCGAATGCGAATGGAACTAGGAGTCAACCCGACCATGAACACCCGCCGCCTGTTGCTGTCCGCCCTCCTCGCCGTGTCGCTCGCCGGCTGTGGAGGCCCCCGCGCCTTCACGCGCGGCACCTACGAGGACCCCAACACCATCGAGATGCTGGGCGACCGCTTCAACGAGAACGACCTGCAGCTCATCGCGAAGAAGATGGCCGAGTCGCTCGCCAGCTCCCCGCGCTTCGCTCAAGCCCCGCCGCAGGGCGCGGCCCTGCCCATCGTCCTCGTGGGCAAGCTGCGCAACAGCACCAGTGAGCACATCGACATGCGCTCGCTGGGGGACAAGATTCAGACGGCGCTCGCGCAGACGGGCCGCTTCGCGCTGGTGGACCAGCAGGCGCGCCAGGACATCGCGGAGGAGTACGAGTACCAGCAGTCCGGCTACGTGAACCCGAACGCCGCCAAGGCCCCGGGCCAGCAGGCGTCGGTGGACTTCCTGATGACGGGCGACCTCGCCTCCATCATCCAGGAGGTCGGCCGCGACAAGCTCGTCTATTACAAGATGACGGCGAAGCTGAACGACGTGCGCACCGGCACGATTGCGTGGACGGACGAGAAGCAGATCCGCAAGAAGTTCGAGAAGCAGGGCGTGAGCTGGTAGCCGTCCGCCGTGTCCAACCTCCCCGACATCGCCTCCCAGGCCCCGCGCGTCCCCGCCGCTTCCCCGGCGGCGGCGCGTTGGGGCCTGCTGTTCGTCCTGGCTCTGAGCGCCCTGGGCTCCGGCACCGGCTGCGCCAGCGACTACGTGGCGCGCACGGCCTCCGCGCGCTCCGCGTACCAGTCCTCCGACTATCCGCGCGCCCTGCGGGAGCTGGACGGCGAGCAGAAGGAGGCCCCCGAGCGCGACCAGCTCCTGCTCCTCCTGGACAAGGGCATGGTGCTGCACGCGGCAGGGCAGTGGGAGGAGAGCACGAAGGTGCTGGCCCAGGCGGATGACCTGAGCGCGCAGCTGGACATCACCTCCGTGAGCGAAGAGGCAGGCATCCTGCTCAGCAACGAGCGGCGCCGCGCCTACCGCGGGGAGGACTTCGAGAAGCTGATGATCTCCGTCCTCCAGGCGCTCAACTACGCGGAGCTGGGCCGGGACGAGGACGCGCTCGTGGAGGTCCGCCGCGTCAACGAGCGCATCGAGAAGATGATCACCGAGGAGAAGAAGCCGTACGAACAGCTCGCCATCGCGCGCTACCTGGGCGGCGTGCTGTACGAGGACCAGCGCGAGTGGGACTCGGCCTTCATCGACTACATGAAGGCGTACGAGCTGGAGCCCCGGCTGGGCGGGCTGGTGGAGCCCCTCTTGCGGCTGGCGAAGAAGACGGGCCGCGACGACGCCTACGCGATGCTCTCCCAGAAGTTCCCGGACGTGGCGCGCGACGCGGTGGGCCCCGGTGAAGGGCAGCTCGTCGTGGTGGTGGAGGCGGGCCTGGCGCCGCAGAAGGAGCGCGCGTCGCGCGACTACGGCGACTCCGGGGACCTGATTGAAGTGCCCGTGTACCGGGACCGCGGCGGCACACCGCCGGTGCGCGTGTCGGTGCAGGGACAGGCGCAAGCGGCGGTGACGGTGACGTCGCTGTCGCGCGTGGCGCAGGTGCACCTGAACGACCGCATCGGCCGCATGCTGGCGAAGCAGCTGGCGGGCGCGGTGGCGAAGGCGGGCGTGGCCGCGGGCGTGGGCGCGCTGACGAAGAGCAAGGAATTGGGCGTGCTCACCTTCCTGGTGCTCAACGCGGGCAACCAGGCCGACCTGCGCTCCTGGCTTTCACTGCCGGCGGAGTTCCAGGTGGCGCGCTTCCGGCTTCCTCCAGGAAAACACACCGTCCAGGTGGATGCACCGGGGCGGCCCACCACACACCTGGTGGAGGTGAAGCCAGGGCGGGTGGAGGTGCTGGTGGTGCGAAGCTACTGACGGCGTCGTTTTGGGAGTAGGGTGCGCGCCCCATGTCGCCGGTCGTAGCCGAAGTCCTCCTGTACTCCTTCATCGTCGTAGTGAGCGCGCTGGCCGGCGCGGGCGTGGTCATCTTCAATGATCGCTCCACGCGGCTCGTGACGTTCCTGGCCTTCGCGGCGGGCGTGATGTTCGGCGCGGCCTTCTTCCACATGCTCCCGGAGGCGTACGAGGGCGGCGGCTGGTGGGCCTTCGCGCTCGTGCCCATGGGCTTCCTCTTCGTGCTGGTGCTGGAGCGCTACCTCGTGGCCCACGCCTGCGAGGAGCCGCCGGACTGCGCGGAGCACGTGCACGGCCACGCGCTGGGCTTCAGCGCGTTCCTGGGCCTGTCCACGCACACGCTCTTCGACGGCATCGCGCTGGGCTCCGCGGTGAAGGAGGGCGTGGGCGCCATGGCGCTCCTGGCCATCACCGCGCACAAGGTGCCCTCGTCGCTGTCGCTCGCGTCCATCCTCCAGGCGGAGGGCAAGAAGCGCGGCACCATCCTGGCGTACACCGCGCTGTATGGCCTGATGGTGCCCGTGGGCGCGGTGCTCTACTTCGGCTTCGACGCGGTGCTGAGCTTCCAGTCGCTGGCGCCCAAGGCCCTGGCCTTCTCCGCCGGCACCTTCCTCTACATCGCCGTGTCGGACCTGCTGCCGCACGTGAACAAGCACGGGCGGGACAAGCCCGGACGCAACCTGGTGGCATTGGCAGCCGGGTTGCTGGTGATGTTCGTGCTCGCGCGCGTCCTGGGACACACGGAGCACTGACGGCACCATGGAACGACGCAAGGACTGGTACGAGCACCCGGAGTACTACGAGGCCATCTTCGGCACGGACACCGTGCGCGAGGCCGACTTCCTCCAGGAGCTGAGCCGGCGCTTCGGCACCGGAGGCAACCAGTGGCTGGAGCCCGCGTGCGGCGCCGGCCGGCTGGTGGAGGAGGCCGCGAGCCGGGGCCTGAAGGTTGCGGGCTACGACTTGTCGGAGGCCATGCTCGCGCACGCGCGCAAGCGCCTGTCCCCCGCGGAGCGCCGCCGCGTGAAGCTGTCCCAGGCGCGCATGGAGGACTTCTTCGACCCGGCGCTGGAGGGGCGCGTGGACCTGGCCCACACGCTGGTCTCCACCTTCCGCTACCTGGACAGCGAGAAGGCCGCGGTGGAGCACCTCACCGGCACCCGCCGCCTGCTCAAGCCGGACGGCATCTACGTGCTGGGCTTCCACCTCACGGACTACGCGCGCTCCGGCCCTGAGCACGAGCGCTGGGTGGGGCAGGTGGGCAAGGACAAGGTCGTGTGCAACACGCACGAGGGCCTGCCGGAGCAGCGCCTGCGCCGCTCGCCCATGCGCAACCGCCTGCGCGTCACCGGGCCCGACAAGGACTGGCTCATCGAGACGACGTGGTACTTCCGCACGTACGACGAGGCCCAGGTGAAGCGCCTGTTCCGCAAGTCCGGCCTGCGCGTCGCGGCCACGTTCGACTTCGACTACGACCTGGACTCGCCCGTGGGGCGCGGCAGCCCGCGCCTGGACCGCGTCTTCGTGTTGAAGCCGGACACCGCCTCCAAGGCCTGATTGGTATGGAATGACCCGGGCGCCTGCCCGTTTGGAAGGCGCGGTTCGTCAGGCCCTTGGGCCCAAACGTCAGGGCTCTTGCGTCCCGTCCGGACGCGCCTGCGTTCTGGTGGGACGCAGGCCGGATGGGGCAGACCTCGTGACCCCGCGAAATCATTGGGCTCACGCTGCTGGCACGACATCCGCAATGCGCCTGATCATACGCCGGCAACGGCGTGTACCGCATCCAGCCGCACCCGGAGCGCGGAAGGAGGGGCCGCTCCTTCCGCGCTCTCCATCTGAACCCGCATCTCCCTGCCATCTCCGATAGAGTCCGCGTCTGCTTTTTGGACGGCTTCGCCGGTCGGCGGTGGCGCGGCTTCCGCACGGGAGGCGATGGGGATGCAAGACGAGTTGGCGCAGCTCATGGCTGCGCTCAGGGATTCCAGGGACTTTGAAACCGCGGCGGCGGCGACGTTGCGCCGGATGCTGGCCGTGGCGGAAGGCGCGGTGGCGGCCAGCCGCTATGCGGGCCGGGCCCGGGTCCTGCGCGGCATCGTCCACCTGCGTCCCGGCGAAGCGTACCGCCGGCTGGCGGCGTTGGACGTGGGCGCGCGCGAGGTGACGGACGCGGGCGCCGGGACGCCCTTCTTCACCTCCGCCACGGCCTGGCGCGCGGTGGTGGAGCACCGGTGCGCGGTGTCCATCGACGTGAACATCGGCACGGTGCAGCCGCACGCGCCGGACGCGCCGGTGACGGGCGACCCGGGCCTCGCGGGCTTCCACAGCAACGAGAGCAAGCAGCGCTTCCTGGGCCGCCACGCGACGCACGTGTGCGTGCTGCCCCTGCGCACGCCCTCGGGCATGGAGGGCATGATTTCGCTGGAGGCGGACTGTCTGGCCGCCATGGGGCAGGAGTTCGTCTGGCGCGACGCCGGCGATTTGCTCCAACTGCTCACGGACATCGCCGCGCCGTACCTCACCGCGCTGCCGCAGCGGCCGGTGGCCACGCCGGAGGTGGACGAGTTCCTCCCCGTGGTGGGCCGCTCCATGGCGGAGCTCCTGCCCATCCTGCGGACCTTCGCGCTCCAGGACGAGACCATCCTCGTGAGCGGGGCCACGGGCGCGGGCAAGTCGCGCCTGGCGCGCTGGTGCCATGAGCGCTCCGGCCGCCGGGGCAAGCCCTTCGAGACGCTGGACCTGGTGACGGTGCCGGAGGACCTCCAGATGGCGGAGCTCTTCGGCTGGAAGAAGGGCGCCTTCACCGGCGCGGTGCGCGACGCGCCGGGCGTGGTGGCCCGCTCGGATGGCGGCACGCTGTTCATCGACGAAATCGACAAGCTGTCGCTGAAGGCGCAGGCGGGCCTGCTGCACCTCTTGGAGTCGCGCAGCTACCGGCCGCTGGGCGAGGGCACCGGCGAGAAGCTCGCGGACGTGCGCTTCATCATCGGCACCAACGCGGACCTGCTCGCGCAGGTGCGCGCCGGCCGCTTCCGCGAGGACCTGTACTACCGCGTGAACGTGCTGCCGGTGCGCATGCCGCCCCTGCAGGACCGGCAGGACGAGATTCCCCTCTGGGCGCGGTACATGGTGAACCGCCGCCACCGCGAGCGGCTGCCGGAGGGCTCGGCCCGGCTGGCGCCGGAGGCGGAGCTGCTGCTGACCACCAGCTCGTGGCCGGGCAACCTGCGGCAGCTCGACAACATCGTGCGGCGTGCGTACACGCTCGCGATGGTGGAGCACGCGGGCAGCACGGGCGACCTGGTGCTTCAGGAGAAGCACGTGGCGCGGGCGCTGGACTACGAGCAGTCCCCCGGCGGCCGTCCGCTCCCGGAGGCGCTGCGGGCCGCGGCGCAGGCCTTCGTCGGCGAGGCGCGCAGGCGCGGCACGCCGCTGGACCTGGACTACGCGGACGGCTTCCGCGGGCTGGTGCTGGGCCTGGCCATCCGCCAGGTGGGCCGCGACGAGGCCTTCCGCCTGCTGGGCCGCGAGAGCCTGGTGAAGAACCGCAACCACCACAAGGCGCTCAAGCGCGAGCTGGAGAAGGTGGACGGCCTCTACAAGGCGCTGGGCGAGGAGGGCTCCCCGTTCTCCGACCTGCTGGAGAACGAGGACGCGGACTGAGGCGGGGGGGCGCCTTCTAGCGGATGGCGCTGCCCAGCGGCTGGTAGTTCTCGTCGCGCAGGCCCACGAGCACGCTGGTGCCGTTGTCCGTCACCCGCAGCTCGCCGTAGCGCGCGTTCGCGTAGCGCTCCGCGTGGCCCTCCTGGAAGAAGAAGGCCTCCGCGCCCAGGCGCATCTGCGAGTTGCGGATGCGGAAGCGCAGGCGCACCTCGCCGGGCGCGAGCGAGGTGCCCGCCTGCGTCTCGTAGCGCACGAACTCGCCCACGTCGTGCTCGTCCAGGCGCAGCACCACGTTGCCGTCCTCCTGGGGCTGCTCGCGGCCCTCGCGCCAGCCCTGGTTGATGGCGTAGTCGAGCACCATGTAATCGCCCTGGATGAGCGAGCGCGGATCCACCGGAGCCAGCCGCAGCAGCACGGGCTGCCCCCGCGCGAGCACGCTCTCCTTCTGCACGACGAGGAAGGCGAGCGCGGCGAACACCAGCGCGAGCCCACCGAAGATGACGGCGCCGCGTTTCATCGGGCCTCCGTGAGGACGGCGGACTGCCGCCGCAGGAAGAACTGCCGCACGCCCAGCAGCACCAGACCGCTGCCCGTGAGCGCGAGCGCCTTGGCCAGCAGCGTGATGTGGAGGTCGTAGTAGTAGTACGCGCCGAAAGTCAGCAGGAACGCCACCGCCAGCCCCAGCATCACGCGGCTGCGGCGGTGGAAGCCGAGCGTCAGCATCAGCACCGCCACCAGCACGCCCGGCGTGTTCAGCGTCATCCCCGTGAGCAGCACCAGCGCGCAGACCGCGGGGATCCAGACGCGCTGCTCCCGCGACAGCCCCAGCTCGCGCAGCACCCGCCACCCCGTCCACGCGAGGAGCAGCGCCAGCAGGACGGAGAGGTACGCGCTCGGCACGAACCCGCTCTCGAAGCGGAAGACGTAGCGGAAGCCCTCCTGCGAGCGCTCGAAGCTGCGGAACAGCAGCCACCCGGGCACGGCGCACGCGAGCGCGAAGGCGATGGGACCCACGCGCGGGCCCAGCTGTCCGCGCCGCAGCAGCGGCTCGAAGAGCAGGGTGCCGGAGAGCGCGGCGGCGCACAGGAGCATCCACACGTCCACGCCCGCGCCTCCCACGGCATCGAGCGCGAACACGCCGACGGACACGCAGAGCCCCACCGTCGCCAGGAAGTAGAGGATGAGGTCCGGGTACACGGCGAGCAGCGCGAGCGACGCCACCGCCCCCGCGAACGCGACGGTGAGGGTGCTCTGGTCCAGCTGCGCCAGCCCCACGAGGAACGCGCCCACGCCCGCCATGCACAGGGCCAGGGCGAACTGCTCCAGGAACGGGCCCTGGCTGGTCCGGCGCAGGAGCACCGCCGCCACCGTCAGCACGAGGCCCATGGCGGTGAGCGCCACCTCCTCCTTCCACAGGCCCACGCAGACGAAGAAGCTGAGCAGGAAGGCCGCGGACAGCCACGCGCCGCCGCCCGCCAGCGCCTTCACGAACCAGGGCGAGGCACCCAGCGTCTTCTGCCGGATCTCCAGGGCGGTGCGGGCTCTCGCGTCCACCTCCTCGTCCACGTGGCCCTCGGCCTTGAGCCCCGCCAGCACGTCTTGAATGGTCGGTCGCAGGGCCATGGTCAGGTCTCCTCCGAAACGCCCGTGGCCTGCGACTCGTGGCGCAGCCACCAGACCGCTAGGCTCACCTCGCCAATGAGCACCAGCGGCAGGATGAAGAGGGTCAGCTCGTCCGCGCGCGTGACCTCCAGGAGGAACCAGCCCACCGCCGTGGTGACGAGCGTGATGACGCTCAGCGCGCCCACGGTGAGCAGGAACAGCTCGCCGTGCAGGTGCCGGTGCAGGGCGTAGATGGCGGCCAGCGCTCCCGCCACCAGCAGCAGGGACACGCCGGACTCGAGCGAGCGGTCGTGCCTGCTCACGATGAACAGGATGCCCAGGGTCACCAGCGGCGTCAGCGTCATCAGGGACAACACGCGGGGCATCCACCGCCCCTGGAGCCAGGAGACCTTCTGGTTGGCGAAGTGCTCGTACGTCGCCCAGGCGAACCCGTTGAGCAGCCCCAGCACCAGCGCGAGCCTTGCCTCGTAGGAGTCGAAGCGCGTCATGCGCTGGCCCCAGAAGAGGATGACGCCCGTGTTGACGAGCACGAGTTGGAGCATCCACAGCGGCGTGAAGCGCGCCAGCGCCACCCACGGCAGGATGAGCACGCCCCAGCCGATGAACAGCTCATACGGATCCGCGCCCGTCTGGTACGCCTGCCCGTACACGGCGAGCAGCGGGCCCACCAGCACCGCGGCCGCGAGCAGCGCGAACTGGCCCGCGGGCCGGTCGCCCAGCCGCCACGCGCCCACCGCCGCTCCGGCGATGCCCAGGCAGATGAGGCCCATCTTCGAGAAGCGCCCCAGCTCCGCCCAGTTGAAGGCGAAGAAGTACACCACGCCCGCCAGCACCAGCAGCGAGCCCAGGGCCATCAACGTCGTGGACAGGAACGCGTGCCACGCGGGCCGCGACGGCGAGGCGACCGCCAGGTGCAGCGCGCGCCCGTACGCGTTCGGTCTCAGGATTCCGGCGTCCGCCAGCGCGTGCAGCCGCTCCGGCGTCGCCTCCAGATCAAGGAAGTCTTTCGGCACGGCCGAGGACTGTACCCGGTTCAAGTGACGCCGGGGACACCGCGCCAGCTCAGGGTCGGGAGGGCTCCGCGTCCAGGAAGGCCTTCAGCTCGGGGAGCACGCGCTCGGGATGCTCCAACTGCGGACTGTGTCCGCACGCCACGCGCAGCACCCGGGCCTGGGGGAGGCGGCGCGCGGCCTCGTCGGCCAGCGAGACGGGCAGCGTCTCGTCGCGCTCCCCCCAGATGAGCAGAACGGGGACCTTCACCTCGCCCAGCCGCTCGCGGCGGTGGAGCAGCGGCCCCGTCAGCGGCACCAGCGCGTTGAAGGCCTGCGCGGCCTCGGGCCTGCCGCCGGGCACGCTCAACAGCTCGTAGCCCAGCTGTCCCAGCTTCTCGCCCAGCGGCGTGGGCGGTGGCGGCAGCATCCGCGCCATCGCCCAGGGACCCAGGTTGCGCGCCAGCCGCTCCGGCCCCGCGCGGAAGAAGAGGCGCGAGGCGCGCGGCATCTCCGGACCCAGCCCCATCGCGTCCACCAGCGCCAGCCGCTCCACCGGCACCGCGCCGCGCAGCGCGAGCTCCAGCGCCACCAGTCCGCCCAGCGAGTGGCCGACCACCGACACCGGCCCCGGCGCCACCAGCCCCAGCGCCTCCTCCACGGGCGCCGTGAAGAAGCGCACCGCGTCCTCCGCGGACCTCACGTGCACGTCCGCCGGGGTGGACTGACCGAAACCGGGCAGGTCCAGGGCCAGCACCCGGTGATGCCGGGCCAGCGCCGTCAGGTACGGGAACCAGTGGGTCGCCGCGTTCCCACGCCCGTGGAGGAAGACGACCGTGGAGCGGGCGCCGTCCCCGGAGCCGGGGCCCCCTTCGAGGATCCGCACCGCGCCGCCCCCGGGTAGCCAGTGCACCTGGGGCAGCACGGCCGGGGCCAGCTGGGCCAACAGCCCCGTCTCCACCGGGCCCACGGGGGGCGTGGCGCCCGGGGCACCGGGGCGGCCGGCGG
>NZ_RAWC01000114.1:0-28102 GCF_003611685.1 Corallococcus sp. CA049B
AGCAGGGGCAGCAGGGTTCTGGACTTGGGCATGCCCCCTTCCCTACCCCAACCCGCCCCCGCCTCCCAGCGACGGGTGTGGGTGGATTCCCTCTTCTCGACAAGCCGGCGGGCATGGTTATGGGGAAGGGCATTGGCGCGTTCCGTTCAGCGCCCGGAGGCCTTCATGTCCGCAGAGACCCACCCCCAGCGGGAAACCCACTCATTCCAGGCGGAGATCCAGCAGCTGCTGAGCCTGGTCATCAACTCGCTCTACAGCCACCAGGAGATCTTCCTGCGGGAGCTGGTGTCCAACGCGTCCGACGCGCTGGACAAGCTGCGCTTCCGCTCCATCACGGAGCCGGAGCTGCTCAAGGACGAGCCCGCGCTGGAGCTGAGAATCGTCCCCGACGCCGACAAGGGCACCCTCACCATCGAGGACACCGGCATCGGCATGACGCACGACGAGCTGGTGAAGAACCTGGGCACCATCGCGCACTCGGGTTCGCGCGAGTTCCTCCAGGCGCTGGCGCAGAAGGGCAAGAACGACGTGCAGCTCATCGGCCAGTTCGGCGTGGGCTTCTACAGCGCGTACCTGGTGGCGGACCGCGTGGAGGTGGTGAGCCGCGCCGCGGGTGAGACGTCCGCGTGGAAGTGGGCGTCGGAGGCGCACGGCACGTTCACGGTGGAGCCGGCGGAGAAGGCCACGCGCGGCACCGCCATCACGCTGCACCTGAAGGCGGACCAGAAGGAGTTCCTGGACGAGTGGAAGCTGAAGCAGCTCATCACCCAGTACTCGGACTACGTGGGCCACCCCATCAAGCTCCAGGTGACCAAGCACGTGGGCAGCGGGGACACGCAGGCCACGGAGCAGGCGCTGGAGGTGGTGAACAAGGCGAGCGCCCTCTGGCAGCGTCCGAAGAGTGAAATCACGGACGAGCAGTACCAGGAGTTCTACAAGCACCTGACGCACGACTACGACAAGCCGCTGGCGTGGACGCACTTCAAGGCGGACGGCACGCAGCAGTTCACGGGCCTGCTCTTCGTGCCCAGGCACCCGCCGTTCGATTTGAACTCGCAGCAGCAGCGCGGCGTGCGGCTGTTCGTGAAGCGCGTGTTCATCATGGACCGCTGCGAGGACCTGGTGCCGCAGTGGCTGCGCTTCGTGCGCGGCGTCATCGACTCGGACGACCTGCCGCTCAACGTGTCGCGTGAGATGTTGCAGGACTCGGCGGTGGTGCGCGCCATCCGCAAGCACGTGGTGAAGAAGTCGCTGGACCTCCTGGAGAAGCTGGCCAAGGACAAGCCGGACGACTACCGCGCGTTCTGGGAGTCCTTCGGCACGGTGGTGAAGGAGGGCCTGACGCTGGAGACGGAGTACCGCGAGAAGCTGGGCGCGCTGGTGCGCTACGAGTCCTCGCGGGAAGAGGGCCTCACGTCGCTGGCGGACTACGTGGGCCGCATGAAGGAGGGCCAGGAGGCCATCTATTACGTCTACGGCGAGAGCCGGAAGGCGGTGGCGGACAGCCCGCACCTGGAGGCGCTGAAGCAGCGCGGCTACGAGGTGCTCTTCATGACGGACCCGGTGGACGAGTGGGCCGCGCAGGGCCTGCGCGAGTTCCAGGGCAAGCCGCTGGTCTCCGCGCTCAACGCGGACCTGAAGCTCCAGTCCACGGAGGAGGAGAAGAAGGCGAAGGAGCAGCAGTCCGAAGGGCTCAAGGGCCTGACGGACAAGATGAAGGACGTGCTGAAGGAGGACGTGCGCGAGGTGCGCGTGTCGGACCGCCTCACGGACTCGCCGGTGTGCCTGGTGGTGTCGGAGGGCGGCACGCCGGCCTACCTGGAGCGCCTGCTCAAGGAGCGCGGCAAGGGGATGCCGCGCATCAAGCGCATCCTGGAGGTCAATCCCAAGCACCCGGTCATCGAGCACCTGCGCGGGCTCCTCGCGAACGACCCGGCCGCGCCGCAGGTGGGTGAGTGGATTGAGCTGCTCCACGACCAGGCGCTGCTCACGGAAGGCAGCCCGCTGAGCGATCCGAACCGCTTCGCCCGGCGCATGACGGCGCTGCTCACGCAGGTGGCCACCCAGGTGCCGCCGCCCACGGCCACCCAGGCGCAGTCCACCTGAGAGAAGGTCCACGGCGTGGCGGGAGTGATGAACCCGCCACGCCCCTGTGGGTGAAGCTCCCGTGGGTGCGCGGGCCTCAGAGGCCCGCCACGCGCGGTCATGAGCCTCAGCCCCAGTTTTCGAGTTCCGCCTGCTTCAGGTCCGCGAGCAGCGCCTCCCCGGTCCAAGCGCGACGGTTGCCGCCTTCCGCTTCACGGATGAGCTCCACGAGCCGTGAGTTCACCGGCGCGGAGAGGCCGTGCTGGTGGGCCAGCCGGACCACCTCGCCGTTGAGGTAGTCCACCTCTGTCTTGCGGCCCGCGTGCAGGTCGTCCCACATGGACGAACGCGCCTTCGGGTCGATGGCCAGCATCTTCTTCGCCAGCACACCGAACACCGCGTCCGGAGCACCCAGCAGCACGGGAATCCACCCCGGCGGCAGCGGCGTCAGCTTCGCGGGCTTCACCCCGGCCCGCTCCAGCACCGCCAGCGCCTCGCCCTGCGCGAGCGCCAGGCACCGCCGCCACGCGCGCTGGGACAGCTCCTCCTTCAACGGCAGGTTCGCCAGCGCGTTGAGCGCGTTGTTGAGGTTGAACAACAGCTTCGCCCACTGGACCGCGACGATGTCCGCGTGCTGCTTCAGCGCCAGCCCCGCGCGGGTGAAGGCCTCCACGAACGGCGCGAGCACCGCGTGCCGCTCCACCTCCAGCGTGCCCTCCGACCCCGCGTGGAAGTGCCCCTGCCCCTGCGCCGCGACGTTGAAGGGCACCATCCCCGTGAGCACCGTGTGGCCGGGCAGAAGCCCCCGCAGCACCGCCGCGTTGTGCAGTCCGTTCTGGAAGCTGATGACGACAGCCCCGGGCTTGAGTCGCGGCGCGAGCGTCCGACCCGCCTCCTCCGTCGCCGCAGACTTCACCGTGACGAGCACCAGGTCCGCCGTGGACAGCGCCTCCGGCTCCGTGTCGATGCGCACGTCCGCCGCCGGCACCTTCAGGTCCGCGCCCTGCCAGTCCGTCAGGTGCAGGCCATGCGCACGCACCTCCGCCACCACCCGCTCGCGGCCGAGGAAGCGCACCGTCGCGCCCGTCGCGGCGAGCCGCCCGCCCACGTAACAGCCGATGCTGCCCGCGCCGAAGACGACCACCTCAGGAGTCGAAGCCATGGGCGCGCATTGTGGCATGCGCGCTCACGTCGCGGGCCACACCACGACGATGAGCACGTCCCACAGGGCATGGCTCACCCAGGCCGCGACAGGCGTCCGGCGCCACTCGGCCAGCGAGCCCCAGGCGAGCGACGTGGGCAGCGCGGCCAGGGCCAGCAACGGCTCACCGAAGCCCAGCAGCACCACGCTCGACAGCACCGCCGACCCGGCGACCGCGCCCCACCGGCCCAGCCGGGGACGCAGCGCGCCCTGCACCCACCCGCGCCAGAACAGCTCCTCCGCCGGGACGAGCAGCAGCACCAGGGCCAGCGCCGTCCCCAGCGACCCTGTACCGAACGTCGAGTAGACGGATTGCAGCGGCGCGCAGAGCGCGTCGGTGAAGCCGCCGCAGAACGCCCACAGGAAGGCCCGCGCGCCCGCGTACAGCACCACCGCCTGGGCGACACCCCACGCGGCATCCGGAAGCGACAGGGAGGGAGGCGGCCTCCGCCAGGGGCCCATCGCCCGCCACGTCACCGCGAGCCAGACGGCGCAGAAGACGGAAGCGACGGCGAAGAAGCGCGGCGGATGCACATGCACCAGCGCCGTCCAGGCCAGCACGCCGCCAGCGGCCGCGACCCGCCAGAGTGGCAGGGCCGCGTCACCGGCTGACGGCGGTCCAACGGAAGAAGCAGTCATCGCGCGCGGCAGCGTACCCCGGCGCGATGGACACCGGCGGGCACGTTCACACATGCACCGCCGGGACGAACCATCACGACACTACGGGAGGCACGCGCCGTTGCCCGCGCCGTCGCTGACGCAGCGGTAGCCGGTGCGGCACGAGCCCTGGGGGCTGCTGTCCGACGGCGTGCAGGTCACGAAGCAGTAGGCGGTGGCGCCGCGGTCGTTGCTGTAGCAGGCCGAACCCGACGGGCAGCTGTCGCTCACACAATCCTGGGTGCAGTAGCCGCCCGGGAAGCTGGCGCCGGTGAGGCACAGGCCACCGGTGCCGCACGCACCGTTGGTGGTGCACGCCCCACCGATGGTCGTCGTGGGCGTGTGGTCGTCGTCCGACTGGTAGGGCACCAGGGTGAAGCTGATGCCGCTGGTCGTCTTGCCCTTCGTGACCGTGACGGTCTCCACCTGGGTGGTGTCGCGCCAGAAGCCCACGCGGTCGCCGTCGTCGAAGTAGTCCCCTTCGCCGGTGTCGTCGATGGACGCCAGCACCAGGTAGTCGCGCGGGGTCATCTTCAGGCTGTAGTTGTATCCACCGGATGCGGGCACCAGGGCGATGCCATCGTCGTCGACCTGCACCTCGCCCGCCGCGTCCAGGTACGCGAACCCGATGACGGCGTCCTTCTCATCCATGGCGCCCACGCGGAACTTCACCAGCACCTGCGCGGAGCCCGCGCCCGACGCGCCGGTCAGGTCGATCTGCGCCACGTAGCTGCCCGGCGCCAGCGAGCCCGGGGTGACGCTGACGTTCAGCGCCGTGGACTTGTACGCGGGGACCGACAGCGAGCTGCTGGAGACGGACACCGCGGAGGCGTTGGCACCGGAGACGGCCACGCTCACCTGCAGCGTGCCGCCGCCGTTGTTGCGCACCGTCAGAGCCTGCGACGACGCGCCGGTGAAGGACAGCTGCGTGGTGGTGATGGCCAGCTTCGGGGGCAGCGACGGGTCCCCGCCGCCCTTGGCGCGCAGCACGGCGGCGTACGCGTCCACCAGGCCCGCGCCGCAGCCCTCGGAGCACTGGCTCGTCGTGTCCGCGGTCTCCTTCAGGATGGCCTCCACGTCCGCCGTTTTGAGCGTGGCGTCCTGCGCCAGCATCAGCGCCACGATGCCCGCCACGTGCGGGGTGGCCATGCTGGTGCCCTGGTACCACTCATAGGAAGGCTGGTTGCTGCTGTTGGGCAGCGTGGACAGCACGCCGTCCGGGAAGCCGTCGCCGTTGCGGTCCTCGCTCGTCTGGCCACCGGAGGCCATCACGTCCACCTGCGTGCCGAAGTTGGAGTAGCTGGCGCGCTTCCCGTTGAAGCGCGCCGCGCCCACGCAGATGACGTTCTGCTGGTTGCAGGGGTAGCTGTTGGAGGTGTTCTCGTTCTCGTTGCCCGCGGCCACCACCAGGATGGCCCCGCGCTCGGTGGCCGCGTTGATGGCGCTCTGAAGCTGCGAAGACGGCGCACCGCTGCCGCCCAGGCTCATGTTGATGACCCGAGCGGGCGTGGTGTTCGCCCGGACGCCGGGGACACTGCCGCCGCTGGCCCAGGTGACGCCCGCGATGATGTCCGCCGTCGAGCCGCCCTGCGTGCCCAGCACGCGCACCGGCAGGATGTTCCGGCCGGACCAGGTGACGCCCGCCACGCCCACGCCATTGTTGGACGACGCGCCAATGGTCCCCGCCACGTGCGTGCCGTGGTACGACGAGCCGCCGTTGGGCAGGTCCCTGCCGTTGTCCGTCGGGTCGGTGTCCACGCCATCGCCGTCACCCGCGTTGGCGGCGCTGGAGATGAGGTCCACGCCCGGCAGCACGCGCGAGTCCAGGTCCGGGTGCCTCGTGATGCCGGTGTCCACCACGGCGACGACGATGGACTCGCTCCCCGTGCCCAGCTCCCAGGCCGCCGGCAGGTTCATGTTCTTGTAGTGCCACTGCCGCGAGTAGAGCGGATCATTCGGCACGGCCAGCGCCCGCACGCGCAGGTTGCTCTCCGCGTTCTGCACGCCCTGCACGGCCTGCACCTGCTGGAGCACGCGCACGTGCTCGGCCTCGGTGAGGGCGCGCACGGTGGGCGTGCCGCCGGACATCGCCTGCGGCTGGCTCACCTCGTAGCGCAGCAGGTGCTGCGTCTCGCTCAGGTAGGCCTGGTGCACGACGTGGTAGCCCGCGACGCGCGCCTGCGCGACGGCCTCCTCCGCGGACAGGTCCGGCGTGTCGAAGCGGATGATGATCTCTCCCGGCAGCAGCGACGCCTCGTGCGTCAGCGGCTTGGACGGGATGCCCGTGCGCCACACGCCTCGCGCCGCCAGGGCCTTGGAGACCTTGTGGGACAGGTCCTTCGCGCCCGGCAGGGAGAAGAACGCATCCAGCGACGACCCGGCGTTCGCGGCGGCGGAGCCAGCCTGGAACGGCTGCAGGGAGCCCGAAATGGTCCCCTTCAGCGTATCGGTGTCGTCGTCATCATCGTCTTTGTTGTCGCCGGGACAGGCCGCGAGACCGAGCAATCCCAGGAGGGCAAGGCGGCGGAGCATGAACGCATTCCTTGGAAGAACAAGTGAGAGCGTCCGACCCTAGGTCCGCTGAGGGCAACGCGTCCAGCCGCCAGGGGCCCGGCTGGCCGGTCCCCCCTCCGCGCTTCCGCCCTCACCGGGGTGTTGTCTGGAAGGCAACGCGCTGCTTCGCAGGCAACAGGGAGCGCGCGGGGGTCTATCTCCCCAGGTCCTGCAACACCGCCTCCGCCGCGCGGCGCCCCGACGCGAGCGCTCCGTCGATGGAGGCGTTCTCCCGGTGGTCTCCGCACACGTAGAGCCCCGCGGCCAGCCGCACGGGCCGGTGCGGTTCCATCAGCGCGGACGGAGGCTGTGCGGGCAGGGCGTCCGGGATGACATACGTGCGCAGGTGCCGCCACGCGGACACCGCCGCGCCAAACCACTCCGTGAGCTGCGCGCGCACGCGCGCCTCCAGTGAGTCCGCGCCGCCCGGGTCATCCACCACCGACACGGACACCAGCGCCTGGCCCTGGGGCGCGTACGCGGCGGACACCTCGCTCATCACCGCCACGTTGTTCACCGGTCCGCGCCCCTCGCCGTCGAGCACGAGCCACGGCCCCTCCACCGGCGGCTCCGGCGCGGCGAAGTACAGGCACGTCACGCGGTTCATCCGGGGCGCGGGCATGCCCACGAGCAGCGACACCGCGCTGCCAGGGTCCGTCGCCACCACCACGGCGTCCGCGTGCAGCAGCTCACTGCCGGGCAGGCGCACGCGGTGCCCCCAGACCTCCTCCACCTGCACGCGCATCCGCAGCGCGCCCGAGGGCAGCTTCGCCGCCAGCTGCTCGGGGATGGCGCCCATCCCCTGCGCGGGCACGGCCGCGGAGCCCGTCGCGAACATCCGGAACACGAACTCCAGCATCCGGCTGGACGTCGTCAGCCCCCGCTCCAGGAAGATGCCTCCCAGGAAGGGCGTGAAGAACGCCTCGAGCATCTCCTCGGAGAAGCCCAGGTCGAGCAGGAAGCGCCGCGACTCCTGTTGGGGCCGCTGCCACAAGTCCCCCAGCTCACCGGACGTGGCGTGCTGCCGCAGCTCCAGCACGCGCAGCTTGTCCGCCAGGCCCCCCGGAGCATCGAACAGATGTGACACCGCCGTGACGGGATGCCGCAGCGGGTCCGCCAGCGTGTGCAACCGCCCACCCCGCCACACCTTCGCGCCGGGGATGAAGCGTTGGAGCGACAGGGCCTTCAGGTCCAGCACCCGCCGGCCTTCCGGATAGGCGGTGAGGTACACCTGGAAGCCCCGGTCCAGCAGGAACCCCTCGTGGGAGTCGGTGCGCACTCTGCCGCCCGGCGCGTCCCCTGCTTCCAGCACGTGCGCGTCCACGCGCGCCTCCAACAGCGCCGTCGCGCACGCCAGGCCCGCGAGCCCCCCACCCACCACGATGACCCCGGGCCGCTTCGCCATGGTCCGCCTCCCGTCCGAGCGTGCGGACCCTGGCTTGATAACGCCAAGACGTGCAAGCGAGACTCTGGTTCGGTTGCGGGCATCCGACAGTTACGGCAAAGGTTGCCGTGTGCACGGTGCTCCAGGCACACCCACGCAGGCATCCGCCTGCGTGTCCTTCGGAGAGAAAGAGCAGGCGTTCCCCCATGTTGATCGTGATGCGCCCAGACGCGACGGCCCAGGACATCGAGCGAGTGAACGATGAGATCCGCCGCCGTGGTTGGCATCCGCACGCGATCGCAGGGGGCTCCCGCACCGCCATCGGCATCACCGGCAACCCGGGCGCGGTGGAGCCGGAGCCCTTCCGCGTGCTCCCTGGCGTCGCGGACGCGGTCGCCATCTCCCAGCCCTTCAAGCTGGTCAGCCGCGAGGTGAAGCCGGAGGACAGCCTGGTGCGCGTGGGCGACCTCACGCTCGGCGGCGCCGCCATCCACGTCATCGCTGGCCCCTGCTCCGTGGAGTCGCGCGAGCAGATCATCTCCACCGCGCAGGCGGTGAAGCAGGCGGGCGCCACCATGCTGCGCGGCGGCGCGTTCAAGCCGCGCACCAGCCCCTATGAGTTCCAGGGCCTCAAGGGTGACGGCCTGGCGCTGCTCGCGGAGGCGCGCAAGGAGACGGGCCTGCTGGTGACGACGGAGGTGAAGGACACGGCGACGCTGGACTCCGTCGCGCAGCACACCGACATCCTCCAGGTGGGCGCGCGCAACATGCAGAACTTCAGCCTGCTGGAGGCGGTGGGCGAGACGCGCAAGCCCGTCCTGCTCAAGCGCGGCATCAGCGCCACCATCAAGGAGCTGTTGATGGCGGCCGAGTACATCGTCGCGCGCGGCAACACCCAGGTCATCCTCTGCGAGCGGGGCATCCGCACGTTCGAGAACATGACGCGCAACACGTTGGACTTGAACGCGGTGCCCATGCTCAAGGCGCTCACGCACCTGCCGGTGTTCGTGGACCCGTCGCACGGCATCGGCGTGCGCAAGGCCGTCCCCGCGATGATGCGGGCCGCGGTCGCCGCGGGCGCGGACGGCCTCATCGTGGAGGTGCACCCGGATCCGCCGCGCGCCAGGTCGGACGGCTTCCAGTCGCTGGACTTCGCCGAGTTCGAGAAGGCCATGGGTGAAGTGCGGGCCATCGCCCAGGCGATGGGACGCGAAACGGTCAGGCTGGGATAGGCCATGACCCTCAAGGAAGCGCTGGGCAAGGTGGTGAGCCGGCGCGACCTCTCCCGCGAGGAGATGGCCTCCGTCATGGGCCAGATGCTCGCGGGCGAGGCATCCGCCGCGCAGATTGGTGCGCTGGCGGCCGCGCTGCGCATGAAGGGAGAGACCGAGGATGAAATCCTCGGCGCGGCGGAGGCCATGCGGGCCTGCGCGGCGAAGATCGCTCCCGTAGCGGAGGTGGTGCTCGACACCTGCGGTACCGGGGGTGATGGGGCGCACACCTTCAACATCTCCACCGCGGTGGCCTTCGTGGCCGCCGGGGCGGGGGCGACGGTGGCCAAGCACGGCAACCGCGCGGTCTCCAGCCGCTGCGGCAGCGCGGACGTGCTGGCGGCGCTGGGCGTGTCCATGGAGCGGGCGCACGCGCAGGTGGCGCGCGACATCGACGAGCACGGGGTGGGCTTCCTCTTCGCGCCCTCGCACCACAGCGCCCTGAGGCACGTGGCGCAGGCGCGCAGGGACCTGGGCTTCCACAGCGTGTTCAACCTGCTGGGACCGCTGACGAACCCCGCGGGGGCGCGCTACCAGCTGCTGGGCACGTTCGACCGGCAGCGCGTGGAGCAGACCGCGCGAGTGCTGGGGCGGCTGGGCAGCCGGCGCGCCTGGGTGGTGCACGGGCACGACGGGCTGGACGAGATTTCGCCCTGCGCGCCCACGGAGGTCGCGGAGCTGTGCGCGGACGGCACCGTGCGCCGCTTCACCGTGACGCCGGAGGACGCGGGCCTGACGATGGTGCCGCGTGAGTCCATCGCGGGAGGCGACGCGGAGGAGAACGCGAAGCGCCTGCGCGCGCTGCTCGCGGGAGAGCGCGACGGCGTGCGCACGGCGGTGCTGCTCAACGCGGCCGCCGCGCTGCTCATCGTGGGGCTGGTGGACACCCTGAAGGAGGGCGTGAAGCGGGCCGAGCACGCCATCGACTCCGGGGCCGCCGAACGCAAGCTCGCGGCGCTCATCCAGAGGGTCGCGGCATGACGGCCTCCTCTTCGGCCGCGAAGCCCGTGGACGCGCCCGGCACGCTGGACGTCATCATGGCGCGCAAGCGCCGGGAGCTGGGCACGCGCCCTCCTCCCACGCACGGCGCGCATCCTCCCACGCGGGACTTCGCCCAGGCGCTGGTGCGGCGCACGCTCGGCCATCCGGTCAACGTCATCGCGGAGGTGAAGCGCAAGAGCCCCTCGGGCGGCGCCTTCCCGCACGCGGACGTGGTCGCGGTGGCCCGCTCCTATGAAGCCGCCGGCGCCTGCGCCATCAGCGTGCTCACGGACGGGCCGGACTTCGGCGGCAGCCTGGAGGACCTGGTCGCGGTCCGGGCCGCCGTCTCCATCCCCGTGCTGCGCAAGGACTTCCTCGTCGCCGCCAGCGAGGTGGAGGAGAGCGCGGCCTGGGGCGCGGACGCGGTGCTGCTCATCGCGGACGCGCTTTCAGACACGGAGCTCCGGGAGATGCTCGCCGCCGCGAAGCAGGTGCGCGTGGCCGCGCTCGTGGAGGCCCACACGGAGGCGCACGCCGAACGCGCGCTCGCCGCGGGCGCGAGCATCATCGGCCTCAACAACCGCGACCTCGCCACGCTGAAGACGGACACCGGCACGGCGCTCCGGGTGATGCCCGCGCTGCGCTCCCGGTCCACCGCCCTGGTGGCGGAGAGCGGCCTCAAGCACCTGGCGGACCTCACCGCCGCGCGCGACGCGGGCGCCAACGCCGTGCTCGTGGGCGAGTCCCTCCTGCGCGACGCGGACCCCGGCCGGGCCCTGCGCCGGCTGCTCGGCCTGGAAGGCGGCGCGACATGAAGGTCCTGGTCAAGGTCTGCGGCGTGACCCGCATCGCGGACGCGAAGGGCGTGTGGGCCGCGGGCGCGGACGCGATGGGACTCAACTTCCATCCGGGCTCTCCCCGCTTCGTGGACCTGGCCACGGCGGCGAGCATCGCGCGCACGCGGCCCCCCTTGGCCGCGATGGTGGGCGTCTTCGTCAACGCGAAGCCGGAGGACATCCGGGTGCGCGTGCGCGAATGCGGCCTCACCGCCGTGCAGCTCCACGGCGACGAGTCCCCCGAGGACTGCTCCGGCTACGGCGTGCCCATCATCAAGGCGCTGCGCGTGCGAGGGCCGGACGACGTGGAGAAGGCCAGGAGCTACGTGGGCGTGGGCGATGTAGCGGGGCTGCTCCTGGATGGCGCGGCCCCGGGCTACGGCGGCGGCGGCGTCACCTTCGACTGGTCGCTGGTGAAGCAGCTGTCGGACTGCGGCCTGCCGGTGCTGGTGGCGGGCGGCCTCAAGCCTTCCAACGTGGCCGAGGCCGTGAGGGCCACCCGGCCCTACGGTGTGGACGTGGCCAGCGGAGTGGAGTCCTCCCCTGGCATCAAGGACCTGGACGCGGTGCGCGCCTTCGTGCGCACGGTCCAGTCCCTCAACCCCTGAGGAGTCGTGCCATGACGACGGACACTGCCGTGGGCCGCTTCGGCCGTTACGGCGGACGCTATGTGCCGGAGACCCTGGTCCCGGCGCTGCTGGAGCTGGAAGAGGCCTACGCGAAGGCGCAAGCCGACGCGTCCTTCGGCGAGGAGGTCACCCGCGTGCTGCGCGAATACGTGGGCCGTCCCACCACGCTGACGCCCGCGCACCGCCTCACGGAGGCGTGGGGTGGCGCGCAGGTGTGGCTCAAGCGCGAGGACCTGGCGCACACGGGCGCGCACAAAATCAACAACACCGTGGGCCAGGTGCTGCTCGCCCGGCGCATGGGCAAGAAGCGCATCATCGCGGAGACGGGCGCGGGCCAGCACGGCGTGGCCACCGCCACCGCGTGCGCGCTCTTCGGCCTGCCCTGCGAGGTGTTCATGGGCGCGCTGGACGTGGAGCGTCAGGCGCTCAACGTATTCCGCATGCGCGCGCTGGGCGCGGTGGTGCGGCCGGTGGAGTCGGGCTCGCGCACGCTCAAGGACGCGATGAACGAAGCCATGCGCGTCTGGGTGTCGCAGGTGCAGGACACCTACTACGTCATCGGCAGCGCGGCGGGCCCGCACCCCTACCCCACCATCGTGCGCGACTTCCAATCCGTCATCGGCCGGGAGCTTCGCGCCCAGACGATGGCCACGATGGGCCGGCTGCCGGACGCCATCATCGCGTGCGTGGGCGGCGGCTCGAACGCCATCGGCGCGCTGCACCCCTTCATCCCGGACACGGCGGTGCGGCTCGTCGGCGTGGAGGCGGCGGGCCACGGCCTGGACTCCGGCCAGCACGGCGCGTCGCTGACGCTGGGCACGGAGGGCGTGCTGCACGGGTCGCGCTCGCTGGTGCTCCAGGACGAGAACGGCCAGATTCAGGAGGCGCACAGCATCTCCGCCGGCCTGGACTACCCGGGCGTGGGGCCGGAGCTGGCGCACCTGGCGAAGACGGGGCGCATGGAGGTGCGCACCGCGACGGACGATGACGCGCTCTCCGCCTTCTACGAGGTCGCCCGCACGGAGGGCATCCTCCCCGCGCTGGAGACGTCGCACGCGTTCGCGGCGGCGCGCTCGCTGGCCCGCGACCTGGGCAAGGGCAAGCACCTGGTCATCAACTGCTCGGGCCGGGGTGACAAGGACGTCGCGACCATCTCGGCGCGCGGCGTGCCACCGGCCACGGGGGTGAAGTCATGAGCACGGAGCTGGGCAAGGCGTTCGCGAAGGCGAAGGCCCGGGGAGAAGGCGCGCTGGTGGCGTACGCGATGGCGGGCGACCCGGACCTGCCGAAGTCCGTGGATGTCTTCGCCGCGATGGTGGAGGGCGGCGCGGACGTGCTGGAGATTGGCGTGGCGTTCAGCGACCCCATCGCGGACGGCCCTGTCATCCAGGCCGCGTCCGAGCGGGCGCTGAAGGCCGGAGCCACCCTGCGCCGCGTGCTGGACGAAGTGGTGCCGGAGGTGCGCCGCCGCTGCCCGGAGACGCCGCTGGTCATCATGACCTACGTCAACGTGGTGATGGCCATGGGGGAGGAGCGCTACGCGAAGCTCGCGCGCGAGCGGGGCATCTCGGGCACCATCCTCCCGGACCTGCCCCCGGAAGAGAGCGCGGGCATCCGCGCCGCGTTCGACAAGGAGGGCGTGGACCTGGTGCCCCTGTGCGCGCCCACCACGCCGCCCGCGCGCGCGCAAGCCATCGCGAAGGACGCGCGAGGCTTCGTCTATTGCGTGTCCGTGGCGGGCGTCACCGGCATGCGCGCGGAGCTGCCGCCGGACCTGTCCCAGCGGTTGGATCTGGTGAAGCGCGCCGCGTCCGTGCCGGTGGTGGCGGGCTTCGGCATCTCCAACGCGGACACGGCCCGGCCGCTGGTGGCCCACGCGGACGGCGTCGTGGTGGGCAGCGCGCTGGTGAAGGCCGCCCACTCGGACGGCCCGGCCGCGGCGAAGCAGCTCTGCGCGGACATCAAGCGCGGCCTGAAGCGCTAAGGTCCCTCTCCACGCGCCGGCACCTCGCCGGCGCCAGGAGACCGGACATGCACACCCCGCCCATCCTGGGGCCCACCCTCGAAACGCCGCGCCTCATCCTGCGTCCGCCCACGCTCCAGGACCTGGAGGGCTTCGTGGCGATGATGGCGGACGAGCAGACCGCGCGTTACATCGGCGGCCTCCAGCCCCGCTCCAACGTGTGGCGCGCCGTCTGCGCCATGGCCGGCTCCTGGGTGCTCCAGGGCTTCGCCATGTTCTCCGTGTTCGAGAAGTCCACCGGCAAGTGGGTGGGCCGGCTGGGGCCCTGGCAGCCCGCCGAGTGGCCGGGCCCGGAGGTCGGCTGGGGCCTGTCTCGCGACGCGTGGGGCAAGGGCTACGCGACAGAAGGCGCCGCGGCCACCATCGACTGGGCCTTCGAGCACCTCGGGTGGACGGAGGTCATCCACTCCATCTCCCCGCCGAACGAGCCCTCGAAGCAGGTGGCCCGCCGCCTGGGCTCGCGCTTCCTGCGCATGGGCATGCTGCCGGCGCCCTACAACGACCACGAGGTGGAGATCTGGGGCCAGAGCCGTGAGGAGTGGCGGACACGCAAGCGGTAGTACAGATTGGCGCCATGAACACACGCGCCCCCCAGGTGGTCCTCGTCCGTCACGGTGAGACGGAGTGGAGCCGCAGCAGCCAGCACACCGGCCGCACGGACCTGCCGCTGTTGGAAGAGGGCCGCCAGATGGCGGAGCGGCTCCGCGCGCCGCTGAACAAGTGGCGCTTCGCCGCCGTGTGGACCAGCCCGCTGACGCGCGCGCTGGAGACGTGCGTGCTCGCGGGCTACGGCGACGTGGCCCAGAAGAAGAACGACCTGATGGAGTTCAACTACGGCGACTACGAGGGCCGCACCGGCGCGGACATCCGCACCACGCGCCCGGACTGGACGCTGTGGAAGGACGGCGTGCCCAACGGCGAGACGCTGGAAGAAGTGGGCGCCCGGGCCGACCGCATCATCGCGGAGGCGCGCGCGCTCCAGGACGACGTGCTCCTCTTCTCGCACGGGCACATGCTGCGCATCCTCGCCTCGCGCTGGCTGGGCCTGCCCCCGGACGGAGGCAGGCTCTTCCACCTGGGCACCGCGTCCCTCAGCGTGCTGGGCTCCGAGGCCGGCGGCAGACAGCCGGTCCTCGTGAGCTGGAACGACACCACTCACCTGAAGGACTGACGTTCCGCTACAGCTTCCCCTCCAGGAAGTTGCGCACCAGCGACGGGCCCTCCGGCGTCAGCACGCTCTCCGGATGGAATTGCAAACCCACCACCGGCCGCGTGCGGTGGCGCAGCGCCATCACCAGGCCGTCCTGGCTCCACGCCGTGGCCTCCAGCTCCGCGGGCATGGACTGCGCCGCCACCACCAGCGAGTGGTAGCGCGCCGCCTGGAAGCCCTGCCGCACGCCGGTGAAGACACCGGTGCCGTCGTGCCGGATGTGCGCCGCCTTGCCGTGCACGGGCTCCGGCGCGCGCACCACCTGCCCGCCGAACGCCGCGCCAATGGACTGGTGTCCCAGGCACACGCCCAGCACCGGCACGCGAGACTGGGAGATGGCCGCCACGCTCACCCCGGCCTCGTGCGGCGTGCACGGCCCCGGGGACACCACCAGGTGGGACGCGCCCGACGCCGCGATGCCCGCGACATCCAGCGCGTCGTTGCGCACCACCTTCACCTCCGCGCCCAGCGTGTAGAGCAGCTGCACCAGGTTGAAGGTGAACGAGTCGTAGTTGTCGATGACGAGGATCACCGCCCACCTCCTTCGCGAGCCAGGCGCAGCGCGGCGGCCATGGCGCCCGCCTTCGCCTCCGTCTCGTCCGCTTCCTTGATGGGGTCCGAGTCCGCCACCAGCCCCGCGCCAGCGGTCCACATCGTGCGGTCGCCATCCACGAAGAAGGTGCGCAGCGCGATGGCCACGTCCAGCGTGCCGCAGAAGGACAGGTAGCCCACCGCGCCGGCATAGGGCCCGCGCCGCATGGGCTCCAGCTCGTCGATGATCTGCATCGCGCGGATCTTCGGCGCGCCCGACACGGTGCCCGCGGGGAAGGTGCTCGCCAGCGCGTCCAGCGCGTCGAAGCGCGTGGTGTCCAGCTTGCCGCGCACCTGGGACACGATGTGCATCACGTGGCTGTAGCGCTCGATGATCATCAGGTCCTCGATGCGCACCGTGCCCGGCGCGGCCACGCGGCCCACGTCGTTGCGCCCCAGGTCCACCAGCATGATGTGCTCGGCGCGCTCCTTCTCGTCCGCGAGCAACTCCTTCTCCAGCGCCTGGTCCTCGGCCTCGGAGCCGCCCCGGCGGCGCGTGCCCGCGATGGGCCGCACCACCACGTCCCCATCGCGCACCTGCACCAGCAGCTCTGGTGACGCGCCCACGAGCGCGCGCGCCTCGCCCAGGTCCACCAGGAACAGGTACGGAGACGGATTCACCCGCCGCAGCGCCCGGTAGAGCGACAGCGGAGGGATGGCGCCCTTCGCCTCGAACCTGCGCGCGAGCACGGCCTGGAAGCAGTCGCCCGCGCGCACGTACTCCTTCACCTTGTCCACCGCCCGGGCGTAGCCCTCGCGGTCCCAGCACGCGACGGGGGCCGGCGCGTTCTTCTGCGCGGGGACCGCGGCGTAGGCCTCCGGCGGCAGCGGCCGGCGCAGCTTCTCCGCCAGCGCCTCCGCGCGCGCTTCCGCGTCCTTCAGCGCCGCCGCGACGCTGCCGTGCAGCGCGGGCCGCGCGATGGCGATGGCCTTGAGCGTCTGGGTGCGCGTGTCGTGGGTGACGAAGTCCTCCGCGATGAGCCACTCGGAGTCCGGGAAGCCCGTGTCGCGCGGGTGGCGGTCCGGCACGCTCGGCTCGAACCACGACGTGGCGTTGTAGCCCAGGTAGCCCACGAGCCCGCCCAGGAAGGGCGCCTCGCCCGGCAGCGTCGCCACGGACAGCTCGCGCCACAGCGTGCGCAGCACGTCCAGCGGCCGGCCCTCGCGGCGCTCCTCATGCGAGCCACGCCACAACGTGAGCCCGTCCCGGTCCAGCCGCACGCGGCCCGCCGGGTTCACGCCCACGTGGCTGTAGCGCCCGAAGCGCTCGCCGCCGTAGCACGACTCGAGGATGAAGCCGCGGCTCCCACCGCCCAGCTTCAGGTATGCCGACAGCGGCGTATCCAGGTCCGCCGGCAACTCCACCGACACCGGCACCGCCTGGCCTGCTTCCGCGCGCTGCCGGTAGGCTGCCTTCCGCTCCTGCGCATCCATGGTCGATTGCCCTGACCCCCTCTTCCTTCACCCGGAGGGGCTCCCGGGTGCCCGGCCTTCCGGGCCCTGCACCTACGGCTTCGCGACGGGCTTCGCCTGAGCGAACACGCCGTCCTTCCACTGATAGACCTCGCGCTCCGTAACCTTCCGCGGCTTGCCTTCTTCCTCTTCCTCGACGCTCGTACGGACCACCAGCGCCCGCTTCGCGGCTGCCTGGAAGGAGACCGTGAACGTGCTCTCGTTCGGGGGATCCATCAGCCCCCCCAGCTCCAGCGCCAGCTTCGCCTTGCCGAGCACCCCCGGCTTCCCATCCGGCCCGGTGTAGCTCACATAGGACGTGACGAAGTCGCCACACCGCTCCGGCGCGGAGTCCAGTTGCAGCAGCGTCACGCCCGCCTCCTTCGCGGGGACCAGCTTCACCGTCACCGGGCCGCCCCGCCCTCCGCCGTAGTCCGTGGACGCGACCGCCACGTCCACGCTGCTCACCCGGCGAGGCGGCTTCACGTTCGGCTCCAGCACGCGCACGCGCGCCTTGAACTCGTTGCTCATCACCACCGTGGCCACCTCCAGCTCGCCGTCCCCGTCCAGGTCGGCCTCGAAGCGGAACGGCGTGAGCGTGTTGCCGAAGACCCAACCCGTGACGGGAGCCGCGCCTGGAGCCGCCTTCGCGTCCACGACGGCCACCTGGTACCAGCTGTTGATGTACTCGCCGACCGTCGCGCGAGCCCCCGCCTTCAGCACCCGCACGGGCGTGCCCAGCATCAGCGTCCGCACCACGCCCGCGTCCGCCGCCGCGCTCGCGCGCAGGTTCGCCTCGTCCACGCCCAGGTAGAGCGTCTGGCCCGCCGTGAAGGCAGTGAACGAGAAGCCCGCTGGATCCGGCGCGCTCTCCTCCGTCAGCGGCGAGCTGTATTCGAGCACCGCGTCCGAAGCCGGGGGGGTCTGGGCCAGGGTGAGGGACAGGAGGAGCGCGGGCGTCGTCAGCATCACGAAAGGGTCCGGAAGTGGGGGTTCCCGGGTTTATCCCCCGTCCACGCCCACCATCCAAGGGGCCCTCCGGTCCCTGGCTTCGTCGTTTGGAGCGCAAGCAGGGCCAGGACGGACGCCCGCCCCCTTGTCAGCGGAGCGCGCTGGAGGGTCCGGCCGTGGGTGGCCCCTGCTCCAAGGCCTCGTTACCTCTAGAGGACCGTGGCCACCGCGACCCACCAGGAACGAACGCCGCTGGTTTCCGTGACGCCGCAGGGCCTGTATTGCCAGGCGGGGAACTTCTACATCGACCCATGGCGTCCGGTGGAGCGGGCGCTCGTCACGCACGCGCACGGCGACCACGCCCGGAGCGGGAGCAAACGCTATCTGGGGGCAGCCCCTGGCCGGGGCCTGTTGCAGCGCCGCCTGGGGGCGGACGCGGTCATCGACACGCTGGAGTACGGAGAGAAGCTGACCGTGGGCGACACCACCGTGAGCTTCCACCCGGCGGGCCACGTGCTGGGCAGCGCTCAAATCCGCGTCGAGCACCGGGGCGAGGTGTGGATCATCTCCGGCGACTACAAGCGCACGCCGGACCCCACGTGCGCGCCCTTCGAAGTGGTGCGCTGCCACACCTTCATCACCGAGGCGACGTTCGGCCTGCCCATCTACCGCTGGGATGACACGGGCCTCGTAGCCCGGGACATCCTGCGCTGGTGGGACGCGAACCGCGAGGCGGGCCGCTCCGCGGTGCTGTTCTGCTACGCGCTGGGCAAGGCACAGCGTCTCTTGGCGGAGCTGGGGAAGCTGACGGACCGGCCAGCCTACGTGCACGGCGCGGTGAACGGGCTCGTCACCGCGTACCGCGAGGCGGGCATCGCGATGCTGCCCACGCAGATGGTGTCGGAGACGGAGAAGGGCACGTCCTTCGCGGGCGCGCTGGTGCTGGCGCCGCCGAGCGCGGCCGGCTCCACGTGGATGCGCCGCTTCGGTGAAGCGGAGACGGGCTTCGCGTCGGGGTGGATGCGCGTGCGCGGCAATCGTCGCCGTCGAGGCTACGACCGGGGCTTCGTGCTCTCCGACCACGCGGACTGGCCGGACCTCTTGCGCACGGTGGCGGACACGCAGGCGGAGAAGGTGCTGGTCACGCACGGCTACACCGACCCCTTGTCGCACTATCTGCGGGAGCGGGGCGTAGATGCCTCGCCGCTCGCCACGCCCTTCGAGGGTGAAGCGGAGGACTGACGCGTGCGAGCCCTGGCCGACCTCTACGACACGCTCGACCAGACGACCTCCACCAACGCGAAGGTGGAGGCGATGGCGCGCTACTTCCAGACGGCGCCGCCGGAGGACGCCGCCTGGGGCCTGTTCTTCCTCACGGGTCAGAAGCTCAAGCGGCTGCTCACGTCGAAGCTGCTGGTGGGCTGGACGCAGGAGCTCACGGGCATCCCGGACTGGCTCTTCGACGAGGTCTATGCGTCGGTGGGAGACCTGGCGGAGGTGATTGCCCTGCTGCTCGACGGAGCGAACCTCCCGCCCGAGCACGCCGAGGAGCTCCCCCTCTCACGCTGGCTGGAAGAGCGCCTGTTGCCCCTGCGTGGCCTGGACGCGGCGGAGCAGCGCGAGCGCGTGGTGGGCTGGTGGAAGTCCATGCCCCGCCGCGAGCTGTTCCTCCTCAACAAGATGCTCACAGGCGAACTGCGCGTGGGCGTGTCCAACACGCTGGTGGTGCGAGCCATCGCGCAGGTCACCGGCCTGCCTCCGCCCAGCGTGGCGCACCGGCTGATGGGCACCTGGACGCCGACAAAGGCGTTCTTCGAACAGCTCGTGGCGCCAGACGTATCGGACGGGCACGTGTCGCGCCCCTATCCGTACTACCTCGCGTCGCCGCTGGAGCAGTCGGCGGAGTCGCTGGGCGAATTGAGCGACTGGCTCGTCGAGTGGAAGTGGGACGGCATCCGGGGACAGCTCATCCGCCGCCAGGGCGATGTGTTCCTCTGGAGCCGGGGCGAGGAGCTGATCACCGAACGCTTCCCCGAAATCACCGAAGCCTCCCGGGCCCTGCCCGAAGGCACGGTGCTCGACGGCGAGGTGATGGCCTACGAGGACGGCGTCCCCCTGCCCTTCGCGCGGCTCCAGCGCCGCATTGGCAGACAGAAGCTCACGCCCAAGGTGCTGGCGGAGGCCCCCGCGGCGTTCGTCGTCTACGACCTGCTGGAGCAGGCCGGAAAGGACGTGCGCGAACTGCCCCTGCGCGAGCGCCGCGCGAGGCTGGAGGCCCTGCTCAAGGACCACCCGCGCTTCCCCATCTCCCCTACGGTGACGGCCTCTTCGTGGGAGGCGCTGGCGGAGCTGCGCAAGGAGTCCCGCGCGCGCAACGTCGAGGGCCTGATGATCAAGCGCCTGGACTCGGTGTACCAGACGGGGCGCAAGCGCGGCGACTGGTGGAAGTGGAAGATCGACCCGTACACGGTGGACGCGGTGCTGCTCTACGCGCATCCAGGCCACGGCCGGCGCTCGTCGCTCTACACGGACTACACCTTCGCGGTGTGGAACGGCGAGGACCTGCTGCCGGTGACGAAGGCCTACTCGGGCCTCACCGACGAGGAGATTGGAAGGCTGGACCGGTGGATCCGAGCGCACACGCGGGAGAAGTTCGGCCCGGTGCGCTCGGTGGATCCGGAGCAGGTGTTCGAGCTGCACTTCGAAGCCATCGCGCCGTCTCCACGCCACAAGTCGGGCATCGCCCTGCGCTTCCCACGCATCGCCCGCTGGCGCGCGGACAAGACGGCGAGGGACGCGGACACGCTCGACTCGTTGAAGGGGCTGCTGCATGCAGCCCACTAGGCCCCGTCGCAATCGCATGCGCGGCAAGCACGCGCCGGAGAAGCAGGCGGAGAAGCCCGTACGAACCCGAGCGAAGAAGCCCGCGCCCCGGAGCCCATCCCCCTACAAAGGCACGCCGCTGGAGCAACTCCGCCAGTGGTTCGCCTCCAAGGGCTGGACGCCCTACGCCTTCCAGGAAGAAGCCTGGGCCGCCTACGCGAGAGGAGACAGCGGCCTCATCCACGTGCCCACCGGCGCGGGAAAGACGTACGCGGCCTACCTCGGCCCGCTGGCGGACGTGGCGGAGCGCAACCAGCAGGGCCTCCAAATCCTCTACCTCACGCCACTGCGAGCGGTGTCACGTGACGTGGAGCAGGCCCTGCGCGAACCGCTGATGGCCTTGGACGCGGACCTGGAGGTGGAGAGCCGCACGGGCGACACGTCCTCCTCCGTGCGCCAGCGTCAGCGCGAACGTCTGCCCCAGGTGCTCATCACCACGCCGGAATCCCTGTCGCTCCTCCTGACCCAGGAGCAGGCCGCGGAGAACTTCGCCTCACTGCGCGCCGTCATCGTGGACGAGTGGCACGAACTGCTCGCCTCCAAGCGAGGCACCCAGGTGGAGCTGGCCCTGGCCCGCCTGCGCCACTTCGCACCGGGCCTGCGCATCTGGGCGCTGTCCGCCACGCTCGCCAACCTGGAGGAAGCCGCGCGCACCGTCGTGGGCACGGACCGCAAGCCCACGCTGGTGAGCGCGGATCTACAGCGCCCGGTGGACATGGAGACGCTGTTGCCAGAAGAGGTGGACACCTTCCCGTGGGCCGGGCACCTGGGCTTCACCCTGTTGCCGCGCGTGGCGGACCGGTTGGATCCCACGCAGTCCACGCTCCTCTTCACCAACACCCGCTCACAAGCGGAGCGCTGGTTCGAAGGCCTGCGCTTCCTGCGCCCCGAATGGGAACACCTCCTCGCGCTGCACCACGGCTCCATCGACCGCGAGGAGCGCGAGCGCGTGGAGGGAGGCCTCAAGGACGGAAGCCTGCGCCTCGTCGTGTGCACGTCCTCGCTGGACCTGGGCGTGGACTTCGGCCCGGTGGAGCGCGTCATCCAGATAGGAAGTCCCAAGGGCATTGGCCGCACGCTCCAGCGCGCGGGCCGCAGCGCGCACCGCCCCGGAGCCACCTGCCGCATCCTCTTCGTCCCCACGCACGCGCTCGAACTGGTGGAGATGGCCGCCGCCCGCGACGCCATCGCGCACCGGGAGGTGGAGCCGCGCACGCCCCTGTCCAAGCCGCTCGACGTGCTGGCCCAGCACCTGGTGACGTGCGCGTTGGGAGGAGGCTTCACCCGCGAGGCCCTGCGCGAAGAGGTCCGCACCGCCACGAGCTACGCGTCCCTCACCGATGAGGAGTTCGACCAGGCCCTCACCGTGGTGCGAGAGGGAGGCCCCACGCTGCGCGCCTACCCGGAGTTCCGCCGCGTGGTGGAGGTGGACGGCCGCTTCCGCGTGCCCGACGCGCGCCTCGCCCGGCTGCACCGGCTCAACATCGGAACCATCACGTCGGACGCGTCCGTGCAGCTGCGCTACTGGAGCGGCGGCACCCTGGGCACGGTGGAGGAGTCCTACGTCAGCCGCCTGAAGCCCGGAGACACCTTCCTCTTCGCGGGCCGCCGGCTGGAGTTCAGCCGCTTCAAGGACATGACGGCGTACGTGAAGCCCGCGAAGGCCAAGGCCACCCAGACGCCGCGCTGGGGCGGCAGCCGCCTGCCCCTGTCCACCTCGCTCGCGTCCGCGATGCGCCGCACGCTGGAGGCCGCGCGCCAGGGCGACGTCACCCGGGACGAGATCGCCGCCGCCTGGCCCATCCTCGACGCGCAGGCCCGCCTGTCGCGCATCCCCGGCGACGGCCGCTGTCTCGCGGAAACCTGCCGCACGCGGGACGGCTACCACCTCTTCCTCTATCCCTTTGAAGGAAGGCTCGTGCACGAAGGCCTGGCGGCGCTGCTCGCCCTGCGCCTCACGCGCCTGCGGAAGGCCACCTTCAGCCTGTCCGTGAACGACTACGGCCTGGAGCTGATCACCTCCACGCCCTTCCCCTTCGATGAAGCCCTGCGCCCGGCCCTCTTCACCCGCGAGCACCTGGTGGAGGACATCCTGGAGAGCGTGAACCTGAGCGAGCTCGCGCGCCGGCAGTTCCGCGACATCGCCCGCGTGGCCGGGCTGGTGATGCCGGGCCTGCCCGGAGCGCGCAAATCCACCCGCCAGGTCCAGGCCAGCGCCGCGCTCCTCTATGACGTCTTCGTGAAGTACGACCCGGACAACCTCCTGCTGCGCCAGGCGCGCCGCGAGGTGCTGGAGCACCAGTTCGAACAGGGCCGGCTCACCCGCACCCTGGAGCGCCTGGAGGCACACCCCGTCGAGGTCGTCCACGTCCACCGGCCGTCGCCGCTGGGCTTCCCGCTCGTCGTCGAGCGCATCAGCGCCAGCGTGTCCAACGAATCCCTGCTGGACCGCGTGCAGCGCCTCAAGGAGCGATGGTCCCAGGCCGATGCCAGACCCGCGTAGCGGACACGGACGTGGAGCTGCTCCCGGAACGGGCCTTGCACTGGCCCCAGGCCAGCGTGCTCGCGGTGGCCGACCTGCACTGGGGCAAGACCGAGTCCTTCCAGCAGCACGGCATCCCCCTCCCCCTGGGGGTCCTGGATGACGACCTGGCCCGGCTCTCCTCCGCCCTCACCGCCACCGGCGCCCGGCGCCTCCTCTTGGTGGGGGACCTGGTGCACTCGCGCCAGGGGCTCACCGCGGACGTCATCAGTCGCGTGAATACCTGGCGCGAAGCGCATGCATCACTAGAAGTCGTGCTGATACGCGGCAACCACGACCGCCACGTGCGGACCCTTCCGCCCTCCTGGAGGATGGAGGACCGCGCGGAGGTATTGGACGAAGGCCCGTTCCGCTTCGCCCACCACCCGGAGCCGGCCGCCGGGCGCTACGTCTGGGCGGGGCACCTCCACCCCATGGTGCGGCTGTCGGGCGGGGCGGACCGGCTGCGGCTGCCCTGCTTCCACCTGGGCCCCGGCGTGGGCGTCCTGCCCGCGTTCAGCGCCTTCACGGGAGGTGTGGACATGCGGCGGGGCAAGAAGGACCGCGTCTACGCCGTCGCCGGTACCACGGTGGTGGAGCTCTAGCGCCATGAGCTCCGGCGACCCGGACTCCGAGTCGCCGCGATTCATGCGTGGCGCGCACCGTCGCACCCTGTAGCGCGCGCCCTGAGAGGAATTGATCACAGAGGGAAACGCGCCTTCGCGCAAAGCTCCCTTCCGATCGCCAGAAGCGGGATTCATCACCGCGCGCGGACAACTTGTCGCAACCGCCCCGGAAGGTGCTAAGCGCTCCTTATTCCCACTCCCCACAGAATGGTTGACACTGCCGTGCTCATGAATGATGGTCCCGCGCCGCATTGGGTCGGGAAGTTCATGAGGGACCCGCGCCCACGGCACCATCCTAGAGGTTCGTTGGACGTGACTGCCTTGCCGTCTGAGCGCCAGGAGCCACCCCCCGCCCGGTCCACCGGGACCGGGACGGCCCCCCTGACTTCCGCGCCGAACGGTTTTCCCGCGTCCACCCCTGCTTTCATGTCGCCTTCAGTCCCCTTGCCCCTGGTCCTGGTATGAGCGGCCCTCTCTTCCCACGCTGGACGAATACGGTGTCGCGCCTGTCGGCCGCGATGCTCCTCGCCGTGCCCGCCATCGCCATCGGCGGCCTCTTGGCCTACGTGCGCAGCCCGCTCGTGACCAATCAGGCCCGCCCGGTGGAACAGCCCATCGAGTTCGACCACCGGCACCACGCCGGTGACGAGCAGATCGACTGTCGCTACTGCCACTGGACGGTGGAGAAGTCCCCGTCGGCGGGCATCCCCTCCACCACCGTGTGCATGTCCTGCCACGCGCAGGTGTGGAACAAGAGCCCGTACCTCACCGAGGTCCGCAAGGCGTTCTTCGCTGACCAGCCCATCCCCTGGGTCCGCGTCCACAACCTGCCGGACTTCGTCTACTTCAACCACTCCATCCACGTGGGCAAGGGCGTCGGCTGCGCCACCTGCCACGGCCGCGTGGACCAGATGGGCGCCATCGAGCAGTCCGCGCCGCTGACGATGAGCTGGTGCCTGGACTGCCACCGCAACCCCGGCCCCAACCTCCGGCCCCCGGAGTTCATCACCAGCATGACCTGGGCGCCCCCGGCGGATAAGGCGGAAGCCTCGGCCCTCGCCGAGACGCTCATCAAGGAATACGACGTTCACTCGCGCACGAGCTGCTCCACATGCCACCGATGAACACCAAGCCTGACAGCGCGCCCGCGCAGGAAACCCCCTCGTCCTTCGCGCTCCCGGTCGTCTCGGGCCGCAACGAGGCCGCCCCCCACGCTCACTCCCATGACGACGTCGTGGGTGAAGCGCTCGAGCACGCCTCCACCCGCGCCGTCCCGGCGGAGGGCGCGTACGGCAAGACGTACTGGCTCGGCCTGGAGGAGAAGCTCGCCACGCCGGAGTTCCTGGAGGAGACCCGCCCGGAGTTCCCCGTCGGCGCGGACCTTCCCCCCACCGGCTTCGCCCGCCGCGAGTTCATGCAGCTGATGGGCGCGTCGCTCGCCCTGGCCGGCGCCACCGCGTGCAGCACCCGTCCGCAGGATGAGCGGATGGTGGCGTACACGAAGACGCCGCCGGAAGTGACCCCGGGCAACCCGCTGCACTACGCGTCCGGCATGACGCTCGGAGGCCACACCTCCGGCCTGCTCATCACCGCGCGCGAAGGCCGCCCGGTGAAGATCGAAGGCAACCCCCAGCACCCCATCAACCAGGGCGCTGCCGGCGTCTTCGAGCAGGCGTTCCTGCTCTCGCTCTATGACCCGCAGCGCGCCCGCGTGCTGCGCCAGGGCAACAACCCCCGCTCGCTGCGCGTGCTGGCCGAGGACATCTCCACCCTCGTGAGCCAGAGGGCCGCGGCCGACGGTGGCAGCCGCCTGCGCTTCCTCACGGAGCCCATCAGCTCGCCGACGCTGCGCGACGTGACGGGCCGCATTCAGAAGAAGCTGCCCAACGCGCGCTTCCACACGTTCTCGTCCATCACGGACTCCGCCGCCGCGCAGGCGAACCGCGCGCTGTTCGGCCAGCCGGTCCAGGCCGTCTACGACCTGAGCCGCGCGGACGTCATCGTCTCCCTGGACGCGGACTTCCTGGAGAGCCGCCCGGAGAACCTGGCCCTCAACCGCCAGTTCGCGGACCGCCGCGACCCGAAGAACGGCGAGCTCAACCGCCTGTACGTGGCGGAGTCCCGCATGTCCATCACGGGCGGCATGGCGGACCACCGCAAGCGCGTGAAGTCCGCCGAGGTCTTCGGCATCGCCGCCGCGCTGGCGCAGGCCGTGGGTGGCCCCGCCGCCAGCCTGGGCGCCGCCGCGTCCGGCAAGGCCGGCTCGCTGAGCCCGGAGACCCAGTCGTGGGTGCAGGCCGTGGCCCAGGACCTCAGGTCCAAGGCCGGCCGCTCCGTGGTGCTCGCCGGTGAGCGCCAGCCCGCCGCCGTGCACGCGCTGGCGCAGGCCATCAACGCCGCGCTGGGCAACGTGGGCACCACCGTGAAGCTCGTCCCGGCCGCCGCCCCGGAGGCCTCGGGCCTGTCGGAGATCAGCGCGCTGGTCGCGGACATCAAGGCCGGCAAGGTGGACACGCTGGTCATCACCGCCACCAACCCCGTCTACGCCCTGCCAGTGGACGCGGGCCTGGCGGAGGTGCTGGACCCCAAGCAGAACGCCAACCGCAAGGCGCTGTCCGTCCTGTACGCGGGCCACTACGAGGACGAGACCTCCAAGTTCGCCGACTGGTTCGTGCCCCTGGCACACCAGCTGGAGACCTGGAGCGACGGCCGCGCGGTGGACGGCACCGTCAGCATCGCGCAGCCCCTCATCCAGCCGCTCTTCAACGGCGTGCCGGAAGCGGAGCTGTACGCGCTGTTCCTCGACGAGCCCTTCCGCCCCGCCTACCAGATGGTGCGCGACTACTGGGCCGCGCAGGGTGGCGAGGCCGGCCGCGCCGACTTCGAGACCCGCTGGGAGACCTGGGTCTCCGAGGGCGTCGTCCCCGGCAGCGTCGCCGCCGCGCTGACGGCCTCCCCGGACACGGGCGCCGCCTCGCAGCTGGTCGCCGCCTACCAGCCGCCCGCGGCCGGTGAGCTGGAGATCAACTTCGTCCACGACTACCGCGTCCTGGACGGCCGGTTCGGCAACAACGCATGGCTCCAGGAGACGCCGGATCCCATCACGAAGATCGTCTGGGAGAACGCCGCCATCCTCAGCCCGGCCACCGCCAAGCGGCTCGGCCTGGAGAACAACCACGTCGCGGAGCTGGAGTACGGCGGGCGCAAGCTGCAGGTCCCCGTCACCATCCTCCCCGGCAACGCGGACGACACCGTCACCGTGGCCCTGGGCTACGGCCGCACCGGCCTCCATGAGGTCGTGGCCAAGGACATCGGCTTCAACGCCAACCTGCTGCGCAGCGTGAACGCCCCCTGGTTCGACGGCGGCGCCAAGCTGACCAAGGTCCGCGGCAGCCACAAGTTCGCCCGCACCCAGTACCACTGGCGCATGGAGGGCCGCCCGCTGGCGCTCGACATGTCCGTCAGCGAGCTGGCGCACCCGTCGAAGGAGACGGAGCACACGCTGGAGCGCGTCCAGGCCAAGCACGAGCTGGGCAAGCAGAACAACCTGCCCGACTTCGACTACGCCAAGACGCCGCAGGAGGGCTACAAGTGGGGCATGTCCATCGACCTGTCGCGCTGCACGGGCTGCAACGCGTGCGTCGTGGCGTGCCAGGCGGAGAACAACATCCCCGTCGTGGGCAAGGAGCAGGTGGGCCGCGGCCGTGAGATGAACTGGCTGCGCATCGACCGCTACTTCCAGGGCGATGAGAACGACCCCGCCATGGTCATGCAGCCCGTCGCGTGCGTGCACTGCGAGAAGGCCCCCTGCGAGTACGTCTGCCCGGTGAACGCCACCGTGCACTCGGACGAGGGCCTCAACGACATGGTGTACAACCGCTGCATCGGCACGCGGTACTGCTCCAACAACTGCCCGTACAAGGTCCGCCGCTTCAACTACCTGCACTACACGCAGGGCAAGACGCCGACCGAGAAGATGCTGATGAACCCGGACGTCACGGTGCGCAACCGCGGCGTCATGGAGAAGTGCACCTACTGCGTGCAGCGCATCGAGCGGGTCCGCATCAACGCCCGCGTCGAGAAGCGCCTCATCCAGGAGAAGGAGCTCCAGACGGCGTGCCAGCAGACCTGCCCCACGCAGGCCATCGCCTTCGGCTCCCTGGCGGACCCCGCCCAGCGCGTCACCCAGCTCCACGAGGACGAGCGTGCCTACCGGCTCCTGCACGAGCTGGGCACCCGCCCCCGTAC
>NZ_RAWC01000115.1:0-28049 GCF_003611685.1 Corallococcus sp. CA049B
GCTGAAGGTCGTGTCGGGACCGGCCTTCCCATACGTGTCCCTGAGCTGCGCGGTGAGCACGGTGGGCCCCTGGACGAGCGGCATGCTGGTCCGGCAGGACCAGCCGCTGGAGCCCGGGCTCGAGGCCGAGCACAGCACGGTCGAGCCCCTGCGCACGGTGACGGTGCCGGACGTCGCCGTCGTCCCGCTGAAGATGGGCGTGACCGTGGCGATGCTCGAGCCCTCGGCAGGGGAGGACACCACGGGAGCGGGCACGAGGGCGTCCACGGTGAAATCGACGGGGGTGCGGGGGCTGGTGGCACCGGTCGCGTCCACCGCCTGCGCCGTGACCGTCTTCGGCCCGTCCATCAAGGGAGCGCTGACCTGGCACATCCAGGCGCCCGTCACGGAATGGGCCTGGGCGCTGCACAGCGTGGAGGTGCCGTAGCGCACGGTGACGGTGTTGTCCGGGTCGGCGGTGCCGGTGAAGACGGGTGTGCGGGAGGTCTCGACGGAGCCGTTCGCGGGCGACGTCACGACCGGCGCGCGCGGCGGCTGCGGCCCCACCACGGAGAGGACGAAGCCGACGATGTCGAAGTTGTCGCTGTTGGAGCCCGTGGCCACCTCCACGGAGGTGTCCCCCGTGGAGAACCGCGCGGTGACATCCACCACGTCCAGATCCAGCCCGCTCATCGAGCCAGGGGCCCCGGACAGACGCGGCAGATCCCCGTCGTGGCTCTGCACCACCCCCAACGTCGAGTGGCTGCTGTTGAAGAAGTCGTCCTCCGGGTTCTGCGCATCCGATACCGGTGTGCCGTTGACGTGCAGCCAGTCCGGGCCCTGGAAGGCATTGCCCTGGTAGGCGATGACGCCCAGCTTCGCCGAATGGGCAGGCGGGATCTCAATGCCGGTCAGCGTGGCTTCGAAGGTCGTGAGCGCGTAGGGCGTGTACAGCCACAGCTTCCGGATGGGCTCGGATTCCAGCTGGTAGAAGACGACCATCCACCATGCGGACGCGGGGTGGGGGCTGTCGAGGTCGCGGAAGTCCAACGCGTCCGCGCCGCTCAACGTGTACGCGCCCGCGCCATGCTGCCGCACCAGCGCCGTCACATCCAAGGTTGCTTCATAGCGGGAGTAGCCGGCCGGGGTCGGATCAAAGATCTCCGAGCCGCCGTTGGCCCTCAAGTCCGTGGAGAAGACGCCCTCCCGGGAGAGGGTCGCCGTCCAGTCAAGCCCCGAGGGGCCGGGCCGGCTGTAGACGGAGGTGGTCCCGCTCCAATACAGCCGCGCATACGTCACGGATGCGCCTGGAGGCAGCACGAGCATCGCCTGGCTCCGGGCCGACCCCGGGGGCACCGACGTATCCGCGAAGGCCATCCCTCCGTCGAGGGTCCAGTGGATGTCCGCGCTGGAGTCCTGGGTGGCCGAGCCGCACGCGCCCACCGTCCCCACGAGCGGGGCCGGACCGGGCGACTCACAGTTCCAGCCCAGCGTGTTGCCCAGCAGCACGAAATCACCGCGCTGCTCCACCTGATACACCGGGGGGTACGTGAACGAGGAGGCAGAGGACTCGGGCGCGAGCAGCGCCAGGGCCAGCAGGGACGCCAGTCCCCACGCGCGAACAAGGAACAGGATGCTCCGGGAAGCGCGGAGACGGACAACGCAGGGATGGGATTCCATGGGGCTTTCGGATGGGACCGTCCGCGAAGCCTGCGCGGGGCGCGCGGCAGCGGGCTGGGCCAGACCCTACCACGGGGAGACGGGAATCCCTCCCTCGCCCCGGGGTGTCATTCCCGCCTCGCATGGACGTGCCTCAATGCCTGGGGATGCCTGGGATTGGCGCGTTCGTGTTTGTCGTGAGTTGCGGCGATCCCGGCTCTGGGTCCAGGCCCAGGCCTTTCAACGCCTTGCATCCGGTGTGGGATGCCTGGCGGGCCTACAGCCCCGTGCTCTTGAGCAGCACGTACGCGTTCTCGCTGGGGAAGTACCCGGGCGAGAAGACGTTCGCGTCCGTGGCGAAGGCCCCGCCGCGCAGGAGCAGGGCGCTCGCGGCCAGTGCCGCCGTTGCACTGGGGTTACGCCGTCAGGGACATTTATTCTCTACGCAGGGGTGAGGGCCGACTCCACCCCGGATGTCTTCACGCGTAGTCTGACCTCAGTTGTTGTTTCAGCGAGTCATCCAGATTGAGCTGCGCGGACAGGAGCTCCCAGTAGTCCGGCCCGCCCACGGTGGGCGCGTCGAGCGTGATGCGTCCTGCCACCCGGTCCAGGTCGGTGACGAACCCGGCAGCCGCGGGGCCGGTGGCGAAGACGTCCTGCGGCTCATTGTCGAGCACGAGCTCGAAGGGCCTGGGGGCGCCGGGGCGCAGCTGTGCGCGCTCCTCGCGATCCATCCGGTGGCGGAAGTCCGGCAGGTCCGCCATGGCCTCTTCGAGGAGGGCGCGCGCCGCTTCGAAGCCCACGTCATTGAGGGGGGAGTCCACCGCCCACAGGGAGAAGGCCTTCTCGACGCCGTCGACGGTCCAGGGCTCGGAGGGATGGCCCGGGTCGAAGGCGAGCGAGTCCATCAGCGCGCGGTCTCCGTAGCGGGCCACGCCATCCACGATGACGAGGCGCACCTGCTTCTCCGTGGCGGAGATCAACGCGTCGTAGGGGTCGCCGTCGGTGCCCGCGATGACCAGCAGGTCCGCGAGCGCGTCGGCTCGGAGCGTGCCCAGCTGGGTCTGCCAGCCCGTGACCCGGGCTGCGTCCGCCGTCACCGAGCGCACCAATGTCTTGGAGGACAGGGACACGCCCTGCCGCGCTGCTTCGTGGCGGGCGACCTTCAGCTCCTGGAGGAGGTTCTTGCTGCCGGTGGGGGACCAATCACAGCCCAGCGAGAACGTCACGCCCGCGCCGAGCAGGTCCGCGATGTGCAATGTCTGTCCATACAGCAGCAGGTTGCTGAAGGGGGACCACACGACCTTGGCGCCCATGGCGGCCATCCTGTCCAGGTCCGGGCGCTGCAATCCCAGGCTGTGGATGCCAATCAGGGAAGGCTGGACGAGGTCATGGTCGGCCAGGTCGACGTAGCGGCGGTGGGCGTAGTCATCCACGCCTTCGCCCAGGTGGTAGAAGTACGCGGCGCGGGACTTCAGGGCTTCGCGGAAGGCTTCGATGTCCTCGGCGTCGTCATGCAGGTCCATCACGCGGGTGCTGCCCGCGGGCAGGTGGTCGTCGCGAGGTTCCTCGACGTTGCGCATGGCGCCCCGGAAGAGGGCCTCTCCGCCGGACACGCGGGTCCGGATGCCCTGGCCGGTGGTCGTGCCCGCCAGCAGCGCCTTGGCTTCGATGTAGCGGACGACGGCGCGGGCCGAGGGGGCGTGGCCGGCGAGCACGCGGATGGGCAGGGAGATGCGCGAGGCGTAGTCCGCGTGGCGCGGCCACTGGGTGCGATTGAGGTAGCGCTTCGGCACCCGCCACAGCGTCAGCACGTCGTAGACGAAGTGGTTGTGCAGGTCGATGAGCCCTGGATACAGCGTCCCCTGCGTGTCGATAACGGGAGCGTTCCGGAAGGCCTCGGGGAGGGGGCCGCCCGACGGCTCGACCGCGACGATGTGGTTGCCCTGGATGAGGACGCGCCCCCGTTCAATCACTTCATCCCGGGAGTTGAGCGTCACCACCCGGCCTTCCAGGATGTAGCGGGGGACGGCGTCGGTGGGCTCGGGTGCTCCGGTGTTCATGGCTCGCCTCCCGTGGCGACAGGCATGCCTTTGAAGATAGGGACGCGATGGGGCAGGTGGGGGAGGGAGGGTCCAAGGGTGTCGCCCCGCGCCCGCTCCGGTGTGGCTTTTTCGCCGCGAAGGTCCAGGCCTGGGGGACACCGGGCACCCTGTACTTCGGGGCTGAGGGGCGCGGGGTGTGCGTGGCCACGCGGCGCCTCTTGCGCCTCAAGGGCTGACCGGGGCTCCCCCGGCCTTCCCGAATCGGAGGGCCGGGGGAACGCGTGTCGGGACCGCGCTCAGTTGTTCTGGATGCTGTCCATCGAGGAGCAGTACGTCGCGTACGCGTGGCCGGAGACAGTGGCGCCGTTCTCGTAGGTGGCGTTCACGTCGAAGGCCACGAAGTGTTTCGCGGGAGGCGTCCCGGCCTTGATGCAGCTGGGGCAGAGCGAGGCCGCCACGGGCGTGAAGGTGAGGCCCGTGTCGCGAACGCCATACTCCGGCATGAGCGCGCCATCGAAGTCGAGCAACTCCGATTCCGGTCCACCCGCCGTGGAGCCAGTCTCCGGGGTTGTGTCCACCGGTACCTTCACCGATGTGAGCGTGGCGAGCTGCGGCGGCCATGGCGCTGTCGGAGACGGGCACTCATCCGTCTCGCCGTTGCTGAATTCGAACACCAGCCTCCACGCGTCCGCGGCGTTCGTCGGCTCCACGTAGCCGAAGTAGGCGTGGTTCAGGGCCACCTGGTTCTCGTCCCACTGGGCCGTGACGGTGGTGTCCTGGCACGTGCCCTCGCAGGTGCCGAAGGGGTCGGTGCCTGCATCCGTGCTGGTGCCCGCGTCGGGAGTGGTGCCCGCGTCCGGCTCCGTGCCTGCGTCCGGTTCGGTGCCTGCGTCCGGTTCGTTGTTCTGGAGGCGGTCGAACGAGGGGCAGTAGGTGGCGTACCCGTGGCCGGTGATGGCGCCGTTCGCGTAGGTGCCGTCCACATCGAAGGCCACGAAGTGCTTCGCGGGAGGCGTCCCGGCCTTGATGCAGCTGGGGCAGAGCGAGGCCGCCACGGGCGTGAAGGTGAGGTTCGTGCTTTGAGCGGAAGGAGGCCATGAGGAGAGGAGCTCGCCATCGAAGTCGATCAGCGTCGCGGTCGGTCCTCCTTGCCCCGAGGAGCCCACCTCCGGAGTCGTGTCCACCGGCACCTTCACCGGGTAGACGTTGACGAGCTGCGGGGAGGGCGGTGCAGTCTCGGACGGGCACTCATCCGTCGAGCCGTTGTTGATCTCGATCCACAGCGTCCACGGGTCCCCGGCGTTCTCCGGCTCCGTGTAGCCGAAGAAGGCGTGGGGCAGGACGCGCTGGTTCCCGCCAATCTGAACCGTGACGGCGGTGTCCTGGCACGCGCCCTCGCAGGTGGTGAAGGGGTCGGTGCCTGCATCCGTGCTGGTGCCCGCGTCCGGCTCGGTGCCTGCGTCCGGCTCGGTGCCTGCGTCAGGGGTGGTGCCCGCGTCCGGCTCGGTGCCCGCATCTACTTCGGTACCCGCGTCCACTTCGGTGCCCGCGTCGGGCTCCGTGCCTGCGTCGGGCTCCGTGCCAGCGTCCACTTCGGTGCCAGCGTCCACTTCGGTGCCCGCGTCGGGCTCCGTGCCTGCGTCGGGAGTCGTACCCGCGTCCACTTCGGTGCCCGCGTCGGGCTCCGTGCCTGCGTCGGGCTCCGTGCCAGCGTCCACTTCGGTGCCAGCGTCAGACTCGGTGCCCGCGTCCACCTCGGTGCCCGCATCGGACTCGGCGCCCGCGTCCACTTCGGCGCCCGCGTCGAACTCGGTACCTGAGTCGGGCGGGGGGCCTGCGTCGGGTCTGGTGCCCGCATCCGGCGGGGTATCGCCGTCATCGGAGCCACACGCAGAAAGGGTAGGTACGACCGCGAGGGAGAAAATCAACAGGGAGAGAATCGGATGTCGCAGGGTCATGCCGCGGATTGTCACGGGTTCCGTGGCGAGAAGCGAGCCGGCTTGTCCCTCCGCGTCATCGTCTCCTGGCGACAAGCCCGGATTGACCCCAACCCGCGAGCATCGGTCCGGTGTGGGGTCGGCCATGGGAGGAGCGGGAGTCACTGCCGTGCGAGGACCCGAGTGCGCGCGGACGCACGCCTCCGGCTGAAACCGTTTTCGCTCCTCATGGGCCCCCACTATCCTGTGTGGCCGAGAAGCCCGGCATCGTGGCTGTCCGTGAGTTCCCGGCCCGCCGCGCGCTGTCTACCCAGGAGATGATATGTCGAGCGAGTACCCACAGGAGCAGTTGCTGGCGTTCGTCCAGGCCATGGCCAACGTGGCGGCGAGCGACGGCCGCATCACCGAAGAGGAGCGCCAGCAGCTCGATGAGGTGGTGCTGAACATCGGCCTGTCGCCCCGCGACCCGCAGGTCGCCGCGCTCATCGAGGCGGAGTTCCAGAAGCCCGGCCGGCTCGCCGACATCGTCGGCAAGATTGAAATCCGCGAACTGCGCGCCTCCCTGCTGCGCATGCTCGTCGAAGTGGCCTGTGCCGACGGAGAGCTCGCGACCGAGGAGCGCGCGTCGGTGAAGGAGGCCGCCACCACCTTCGGTTACGACGCCTCGGTCGCCGACGAGCTCATCACCTGGACGCTCGACTCCATCAAGCTCGACCAGCGCGAGCGCGACATCATGTCGAAGCTGCTCTGACGAGCCGCCCGCGTTCCCTGTTCCTGGCGCCGCCGGGAACAGGGAATGCGAGGTGGGCAGAGGGGCCGCGGCGTCACTCCAGGAGCGCGGCTGGAGGTGATTCGTCGCGCCCACCCGAGAGTGAGCGCGGTCGGCTCCATGTAGAAATACGCCTCGGGCCTGGGAATGAAGCACGGTCACGAAGGAGGCTCCTCACGCGCGTCTCCTCGCGCCCACCAACTGGTTCCAGCTCATCGACAGCCAGCACCAGATCTGGAGTGGTATTCGGGTAACGCCCGGGTGCGAGAGCGGAGATGATGGCTTGGGCCATTCCCTGAGCCCGTATCTTCTGCGTAGGCAGGAAGCTGAGTTGCACGCGGCTCATGTCTTGGGTTGCGCCTGTGGCGCGATCGTCTGTTTCATGTAGAGCTTTCCAAGAGAGTGGAGGCTTTCGGGGCAAGTGCGTAAGCTGTCCGCTCGCGATGTCCCCATGAGCGGGTGTTCCCATGCGCTCGTCGGAGGCTGGCAGCGCGTCATCGTGCTCGGCGCACGGGGAGAAAGCCATGAAGAGTATTGTCTCGATGGTCGTTGGATGCGTGCTGCTCCTGGCATGTGGTGTGCCCCCGGAGGAGAGCGTGGTGGAGCCCCTGGGCAGTCTGTCGTCCGCGTTGTGCAACACGTCGACCCAATGCGGGACCGGACAGTTGCTCCAGTGTTCGGGGAACATCTGTAGCTCCATTTCGGGTACCTCGATCACCTGTGATGGCATCACCGTCACCTGTAGTGGCAGTGGCGGTAGTGAATGCGTCATCGATGGTGTTGCGTACCCGCACGGCTCGGAAAACCCAGCCAACTCCTGCCAGTGGTGCTACGCCAACATCAGCAACACGTCCTGGACCAACGCCGCCGACGGCGAGATCTCCACGTCCATGTGCAAGGGGAGCGGCCCCATCGGCACCTGCGGGCTCAACGAGTGCAGGGGGCGGCCCTGTGACCCGAACGGAGACGGGCAGGAATGCGTGGCACGCTGCGCGAACGGGCAACTGACCTGTGGCTTCGGTACCGGCGACAGCTGAAGCCGCCATGGCGCGGCGGCAAGCATGTGCTCTCGGTGGTCAGGTTCGCCTGTCCATCCTTCAAGGAGAAACCCATGACGTCAGCGAAGCATCAGCCCATCGTCGCGCCAGGACTGCCCAAACCCGCGGGCCCGTACTCTCCCGGCATGCAGCTGGACCGGCTGCTCTTCATCTCCGGACAGGCGGCCAGGGACCCCGCGACCGGCGTGCAGGCCGAGGGAATCGAAGCACAGACAGAGCAGGTGCTGCGCAACCTGGAGCGCATCCTCGTGGCCGGTGGCTCCAGCCTCCAGCACGTCCTGCGCTGCGGCGTCTTCCTGGTGGACATGCAGGAGTTCTCGCGAATGAACGCCGTCTACGAGCGCGTCTTCGCCGGCCACCGCCCCGCACGCACCACCGTGCAGGTGTCCGCGCTTCCGGACACCGGCCTGCGCGTGGAGATTGATTGCATCGCCTACGTGCCTTGATTCAACAGACACGAGGCGACCCGCTCCTTCACGGTCCGCGCGCGTAGCGCAGGCCCTGTCCGTAATAGGCGATGTGGGCCCTTCCGGAGGCATCCAGCGTCAGCGCGGAGTTCGCGCCACCGACCCCGCTGGCGTCCACGGTGGTGAACTCCCAGGCGGTGCCGCTCCAGCGCGCGTACTTCAGGTTCTTGCGGGTGAGGTCCTCGTAGCTGATGTGCGGGCGGCCCTGCGCATCGAGCGCCAGCGCCGGGGTGCCTCCCACGTCATCGGCGGTGTCCACCTGTTCGAGGCTCCACGCGCTGCCCATCCACCGCGCGTACTTGAGGTCCTTGTTCGTCGCATCGCGGTAGGCGATGTGCGGGTGGCCCTGCGCGTCGAGCGCCAGGGAAGCGTCGCGACCCACGTCCGCGCTCGCGTCCACCGTCTCCAGCGTCCAGCCCGTGGCGCCCTTCACCGCGTGGATGAGGGCCTTCTTGTTCATGTCGTAGTAGGCGAGGTGCGGCAGGCCGTCGCGGTCCACCGCCACCGAAGGCGCGCCGCCGTAGGAGCCCGGCGCGTCCACGCGGTCCCGCCTCCACGCCCCGGCGCCGTCGCGCGCGTAGCAGAGCAGCTCGGCGGTGTGGAAGGAGGTGACCAGGTCGATGGTGCACACCAGCGGCTCGTCCGTGGGGCCCAGGCCCATCGCCAGCTGGCTCGCGTTCACCACCGGGTAGGTGGGCGCGGTCACCTCGTCCCGCCAGCGCCCCGCGTCCCAGGACAGGAGGATGGGCACCTCGTCGCTGGAGGAATAGACATACACACGCATCGTGGCGGCGGCGCGCAGCTGCCCCGTGCTCGTGCGCGCCAGGGCCACGTTGCTGGAGAGGACGCCACCCTGGATGGGCGCGGCGCTCCAGCCCTGGGAGTGCCGTCGCGCGAGGAAGACTTCGTAGGTGAAGCCACTGCCTCCGCCCACGTCGTACCAGAGGTAGGCCACCGCCGGCTCGCCGTTCGCCTCGATGACGATGCCCGGCCGCCCGCCGCCCGCCGTGCCCAGCGTCTCCACCTGCCAGCCCGCGCCGCCCGGGAAGCCGCAGCGGTACGGGATGCCCGCTCCGCCGCAGGAGGTGGACTGGGAGCACTGACCGCACGACACCTGCCGCGTCGTGCCACAGGCGTCCTGCACGCTGAGGGTGCCGCAGCCGGCCTCCTGCTTCGCGCAGAGGGCATCGTCGGACTCGGGCACGCAGCCGTGGGCCGGGCAGAAGCCGGCGGGCTGCACCACCTCGGTGGAGGCGAGGGCGGCGCCGGTGGAGCTCACGCCGCTCGTCACGAGGACGCGCCCGTCCGCCAACTGGGTGGCCACGTGGGAGCTGCGCGCGGTGGACAGCGGCGCGGTGAGCGTCCACGTCTCCGTCTCCGCGTCATACAGCTCCACCCACGGGATGACCTTCCCGTCCGCGCCCACGCCGCCCGCCACCAGCACGCGGCCATCCGCGAGCACGGTCGCGGTGTGTCCGCTGCGCGCGACGTTGAGGAAGCCCGTGTCGCGCCAGAGGCCCGTGGCCGGGTCGTACAGCTCCACGCTGGTGGTGCGCACCGCCGTGCCCGTGAAGAAGCCGCGCACGGAGGTGCCGCCGATGAGGAGGACGCGGCAAGGACAAGACAGACAGACAGACAACAACCACCAGCGGAAGATGAGCCGGAAATCTTTCAACAGGGCACTGCGGATGGGGCCTCGTTTGTAGCCGAGGCGCCTTCCTCCCACCAATCCCCCCGGCCCGCGCTCAAGCGCTCCGCGACGCGATGAGCGCGAGGTTGCGCGGGGACAGTCGCGGATCGAAGAGCTGGAGGAGCTCGACCTGGAAGCCCAGCTCCTCCAGGAGGATGGCGCGATCGAGCAGGAGCACGACCTCCAACGCCCGCGCGAAGCGGTCCCTCAGCAGATGGCAGAGCAGGAGCTCCCGCGTCTCGGCGCGAACGGAGACCTCAAAGGCATCCAGCTCGGCGTCCGTCATAGCGGGCTCCAGGCCCAGGCGCTCCAGGCGGTCGCGCGCGTAGACGGCGAAGGGGCCGTCATAGAGCGTCCGGGGCGCGTCCCCTGCCCGCACGAAGCCGCGCTCGGGAAAGCGCTGTCTCGACAGGAGGTCGAACGCGAAGCGCCACGCGTACACCTGCTTCATCCGCGCGAACTCCTCCTCCGTCTTGTGCTGCCGACCCCGCGTCGTCAGCGCCAGGGCATGCGGGGTGAAGGGCAGGGGATGCGCGCCGCCGAAGCGGGAGACCGGATGGTCTCGAGGGGCCTCCAGCTTGTCGTAGCAGCAGCCGACATTCAGGACGAAGCCCGCCCCCTGGCTCTTGCGAATCTGCGTGAGGGCGAGCGGCCCGCAGGTGTGCAGACCGATGGAGGCCCGGTCCCGGCCGGAGAAGAGCGGATCAATCCGCGGTTGGTCCCCGTCCTCGACGGAGGCCTGGATGAAGTGCAGGGTGTCGCCACCCAGGGGGCGGGTCTTCGTCAGCCACCGCCGGCCCTTGTCCTGCAACGCGGCGTCCCGGTCGATGCTGTGGAAGGTCCACCCGAATGTCCGCGCACAGAGGCGGGCGAGGTGTCCCATTCCGCCGCCGATATCGACCGCCTGGTGGACGAAGCGCGTTCTGGGCGCGAGCAGGGCGAGCACCCGCTCGAGCTCGTGGGTCTTCTTGGCGCTGAGTCCCTGCGTCTGGGCGACCGTCAGCGGGTGGATGCCTTCGTGCCAGGGCAGCGCGGTCAGTTCCTGGAGCGAGCCCAGGAGCGCGGACAGGGACGCGGGCGGGGCGCCCACGAGCACCCCCTGGTCCAGCTGGCGCTCGCCCGTTTCATCGAGCGACCGGGCATAGCTCAGCCAGTCCTCGGGAAAAGCGGCGCCGGACCCGGGCCAGCCCTGGAGGATGGAGCGGGACCAGAGCGGAGACCAGGGGCGGAGCTGGTGCGTGAGCGCCTCGAGTCGCGCCTGGAAGTCCATGGCGGCGCATCCTATGCGCCGCCGCTCCGCCGGTTGGTGATTCAGTGCTCCTGCGACAGGTCCTGGTCGTATGGCACGGCCTCCATCAGGTCCGCCAGGCCATCAGCGCCACCAGCGCGATGTGTGGACGCGGATCCATCCCTCAACCGCCACGGAGGAGTGGACGCAGCTTCTGGAGGACGGTGTCCAGAACGTCCTCTGAGTCCACCAGGAACAGCTGTGCCTCCGCTGGATCCTCGGGCTCGAACCTGAACCTGCAGCCCTCGACTGCTGGCATCCCAATCGAGTGATAGAAGCGCATCACGGACCGCACGCTCGGGGCTGTAAATACAAGCAGGCGGTTGCGCTTGCAGTATTCAAATATGTGCAAGACCAGCAATGGGAACGCGTCGCTGCCCCTGATATCGGGTCGCAGGGCGGCCCGGCTCGCTTCGAACAGATTGGGAATGTCAAGGAAGCCCAGGTCCCGATCCGGTTGGTAGCCATGGACCTCGAATCGACCCTGAAACCTCCCGCAGATGCGGCCACCCCCCACCAATACGTCCTGCCTGAAGACTCCGAAGCAGGTGGCGAAGTCATCCCGGTCATCCAGCAACTTGCGGTCGGAGATCCGGATTCCGGAGGGATTGGCTGGATTGAAGTTCCAACCGGCTTCTTCGATGTAGACCTCGAAAAGCAGCCTCCGGTAGGCGTCGAACTCTTCTCCGCGGGTAAGGGTGCGTACTTCAAAGGAGTCTTTCCTGTCTGCCTGCACGTCGGACTACTCCTGGACGGCCGCGGACGTGGGCCCCCGCAGCGATACGCGTTGCTCCAGGGCCCCCAGCGCGGCTTGCATGGCGTCCTTGTACGCAGGGTACCTGGAGGCTTCGTAGCGTCCCTTCGCCCGTTGGATGCGGAAGTCTCGCGTGAGCACGCCATCGGCCAGTCGGGACGCCAGCTTCCACTCCGCGTAGTCCGTGGTGCCGGAGCGCTCCGCCAGGTCCTGCTCCGGGATGTCCTGACCCGAGGGCACCTCGAAATGGGTCACGCTCTCGATGACGAGGGGCGTCCTCGTTTCCAGTGGAGAGTCGCGTCGCTCCGTCTCCCGGAGACTGAGGAAGTTGTGCTCCCAGGGCGAGGGCAGCTGCCCCACGATGCCTCCGCCCGCGGACGCGAACCGGCCGCGCACGACGTATTCGATTTTCAAGGTCAGCGGGCGCTCGGGCTCCTCCAGGTCGGGGGCCCCCAGCGTGGTGACGCTCACGCCTGCCCGGGAGCCTCCCATCATGGTGGCCATCAGTTCCGCGCGCTCGGAGGGCGCTTCGCTGGAAAGGTAATAGCGCAGGGCGGAGGCATGGCTCCCCGTCAGCGTCACCTGCTCCTTCACGTGCAGCGTCGTTCCCTGGAGGCGGACGTGCCGTTCGGCGCGCACGTGGCTCTGGGAGGACTCGGGGATGCGCACGAGCCGGGAGTTCGTGGCATCCAACACCAACGCCTCCCGGCCGCCCAATGCCACCTCCCCGCTGCTCATGGGCGCGGCGGATTTGTTCGTCACATCCACGAAGGTGCCCCCGCCCACCGTCGGCAGGTAGACGACCATGTGGTCGAACTGATCCATCGAGGGCGTGTCCGAGACGATGGGACCCTGTGTCCGCACGAGCGCCAGTTGCGAGGGAATCCCGGCGGCGCCCAGCAGCTGGTGCAGCAGGAGGGAGTGGTCCTTGCAGTCGCCGGTGCGGTTCTTGAGGATTTCGTCCACCGCATGCGGAATGCGGGCCCGTGCCCCAAAGAGGATGCCTCGGTAGGTCAGGCTCTTCTGGACCCACCGGGCCAGCGCGGCGGCACGGGGCGCCTGCTCTTTGGCCGTGCCCGCCTCCTTGGCGGCCAGGGATTTCACGGTGGGCGCGGGCGCGAGCTGCGCGGCAATGGATTTCAGGTAGTCGCTTCCCTCGGCCTCCCACGTCGTACCGACGGGGGCCAGCCACGCCATGGGCAGGTACTCCTGGTAGTCGGGCTGCATGCCCTCCTCGCGGTAGATGGCGGGCTGCTCGACGATGAAGGTCAAGGCATCGGGCGCTTGGAGCGGCTTGATGCCGGGTGAGGCTCGCCACTGCATCGCGTCCACGTCGCCGCGGACGTAGAGCACCGAGCGTGTCGCGGGGATGCTCGCGAAGAAGTCATGTTCGAGGAAGCGCATGGACTTCGGCGGCGTGATGTCGCGCCGGGTGACCACCACCTCCACGGTGTGCCCGGGCTTCAGTCCCGGTACGGGCACCACCAGGGTGCGGCGCTGCGTGCCCTGCTGCGCGGAGGCCCGGTCGGAGACGTAGCAGTCCTCCACCTTGCCCCTGGCCACCACGCGGCCCTGCTCATCCCGGACCTCCACCCGGTTGACGAAGATCTCCTCGGACAGCGGGTTGAGCTCGAACTCGAAGGTGTTGTAGCGCTCCACGCCCGCCGCGTTGTGCACCGTGACCCGGCGCAGGTCGGTGGTGCGCAATTCCTTTCCCTTCACGAAGGAGATGGCGGTGGCCAGCAGGGGGTACTGGCCATTGTGGCCCTTCGCCTCCGCGGGCTTGTCCTTCCGGGCGAGCAGGTCCGGCGGCAGCGCGACCTCCTCGATGGGCGTCTTGAGCACCGAGTTCGTCCCCTGGCCCAGCATGCCGGACACATGCTCGAGGAACTGGCGCGTGTCCGCGGAGGCGGGCTCCAGTTCGAGCGCCTTCTCCAGGGAGGACTTGGCGTCCGCATAGTGCTTGAGCGCGTACTCCACGCGAGCCCGGGCCTGGTAGCCCGTGGGCGACTGCGCTGACTTGCTCACCATCTCCTCGGCGACTTCGAGGGCGAGCTTCGGCTTCTTGGCCTCCAGCCACGTGTTCGCCAGCGCCTCGGACAACTCCAGGGCGTAGCCCTCGCGCTTCTGGCGCTGACGCAGGAGGGCCGCGGCCTGCTCGGGGGCGCCCTTGCGCCGCAGGAGGCCCGCATGCATGAGCGTGGCGTCCGTCGAGTCGGCGCGCTTCCGGTACCGCTGGATGACCTGGAGCGCCTGCGCGACGCGGCCCTTCTCCTCGAGCAGCGTGAGGTACCGGTGCAGGTGGCTCTCGTTGGTGAGGCGGGAGGGGAAGATGGACGCGTAGGCCTGGAATCCTTCGGCCTCACGGCCGCTGCGCACGAGCAGGTAGGCCCGCCAGGACTCCAGCCGCGGCTCCCCCCGGAACCGCTTCGCGTGGGCATTGATGAGCGCGAGCCCCTCCGCGTACTGCTCGGAGCTGGCGTACCCGGCCGCGGCGTTGATGAGCAGCATGGGCACGCCGGGCTCCAGCTCGAAGGCGCGCTTGAACCAGGGCGCGGCCGCGGCGAAGTCCTCCCGGTCGCTGTAGTACCGCGCGAACTGGTCGAAGACCCTGGCGTGGGTGGTCGCGGCGGCCTTGCCCGCCGCCGCGGAGCGGGGCGCCGTCGAGGGGGCGCTGAGCTTGACGGCATCCAGCGCCGAGCGGACCCGGGTGCCGAGCGTGGGCTGGTTCTTGGTCCACCATCCGGCGAGCAGGTACGCCATGTCCCCGTCGCGGAACACGCGCAGCTCGTACTCGTCGACCCCGCCATCCTCACTCTTGGACTCGTAGGAGAGGGCCTGGCCAGAGAGCTTGCCCGTGGTGACCTCGCGGGCATTGCGGACCGCGCCTTCGCGCGAGTCGATTTCGAGGACGCTCATCAGGCCATGGGCCAGGGCGTCCGGAGAGGGGTCCTCTCCGAAGAGCCAGAGGGGGACGACCACCATGCTGGCGTTGTCACCGGTAGCGCCGAAGTCCGCTTCGGGGAACTCCGTCGCGAGGTTGGTGGGCCGAGTCCACAGTCGCCCGTCCAGTTCGACGGAGTATCCATACTCCGTCGACTGTGCCGTCAGGGGACGCGCGGCCGCGGTGGCGGGGGCGGCCTTGCTCTGGGGATTGACCAGGGAGAAGCGCGAGAACAGGCGGTCCGCCTCCGCGAAGAGCTCCTGCTCCCCCTTGGGGCTTCCCCACGCGACGAGCTGATAGGCGTGCTCTCCGTGCGCATAGACCCAGTGCACGTAGGTCAGCGGCATGTTCGCGTGCTGGGCGCGGGAGCGCAGGCGGATGCCCTTCATCCCACCGACGGCAAGGGGCTCGCGTGACAGCTTTTCGACCGTGCCCGTGGCGCTCTCGAGGTTGGCGCTCACGATGTCCGCGAGCAGCTCGGTGCCCTCCTCTTCGTCGGCGAGCTCTCCGTCCGCGAACTTCTCCGGGACGATCATGAAGTACATCTGGGCGTCGCCCCCCCGCGCCATGGCGAACTTCGCGAGCTTGTTGATCCGAGGGGCGTTCAGCGTCGTCCACGGCTTGCCTGGATGCTGGAAGGCGAAGTTCATCTCCTCGTCGCGGATGCCCTCCTCGGGCTTCTCCACCCGGAGATTCGCCGGGATTTCATTCCGGCGTGACATGACCCTGGCGAAGCCAATGCCCATGCCGGTCAGAATGAGGGCCGAGATCGCGATGGCCCACCACGCGTGCGAGCGGCCCTTCAGGAGCCGTTCCTTGTCGGAGCGCAGCTCGACGAGGCCGGTGACGGCGAGGAACAGTCCCAGCAGCATGAGGACGAACGTGAACAGCCCCACCAGGATGGCCGCCGGGGGCGAGCCGAGCACCTTGAACTGCTGGACGAGGAGGATCACCAGCGCGGCGACATCCACCAGCATCAGTGAATAGACCGCCTTGCGGTTCGTGGCGGCATCCTGGAGTGCCTGCCAGCCTTTGAAGAGGCCGAAGAAAAGGAGAGCGATCCAGATGAGCGAGCCGGTGGACAGGTCAGAGGCCGTCGCCGCGGCGAAGAGCAGGGTGGTCATGTGAGGATGGACCGCAGCCTAGCAGGCGTGGCGTTGGACATCCCATCCCCCCCAGGGTCACGAAGGACGAAGCGCTGGCTTCAAAGCGCGTAATTCATTGTCTTTCGGAAAGACTCAACGCTGGGGTGAGGTCTGGCATTACCCGGCTGGACGTTGAGCCGCCGCGTTCTACTTCTTCGTCGCGTCGATTCTCAGGGCGAAGGAGCTGGTCGTGGACCCATCCGGGCACACGGCAGTGTTCGTCCCAGAGAGCTCGATGACCAGCGTATTGCCGCTCAGGGTGCCGGTCCCTTCGGCGACGTTCTGCGTGACCTCACAGTCCCTGACCTCCTTGGGAGGGCAATACTTGGAGACCACCTGGAACGTCGTATCGCTCGTCACGGCGGCCCCGATGTCGCAGTCAGGGTCCTTGATGATCACCGTGTCCGCGCCCTTGCCCTCCACGATGGTCAACGTCCCATTGGTGGGCTTGCCCTGGGTGGTTTCGCCGTTGGAGGTGAGGATCGGCGTCGTCACGCTGTCGTACTCGCCCACGAAGTTACCGCTCGCGGAGCCACAAGCGGAGAGGGAGAGGAAGGTGAGAAGGGCGGCGATACGTGGGGCCATGGTGGAGAAGTCTCCTGGTGGAAGGGCCACAGGATAACCCTGCTCCTTCTTCTCTCCGCACGCCCATCAATCCAGCCAGCGCGAGAGCTCGTATTTGACTCGTTGCAGGTCGTACGCCTTGCGCTCCTTCCACTCCTCCGCCATCAACTCATCGGTTTCACGAATGAAGTCCCAGAGGGCCCGGGCTATCTCTATTTCAGACTTGCGCTCTCCTGCCGCATTCTGAGCTGTCCACTGGACTAGCTTGTCGATGTTGGGGAGCGTTATCTGCCTGTCACGCGAGACAAAGGGGCAGACCATTCGAGGCCGGTACCAGGGAGCCAGTCGACCAAAGAGTTCGTCTAGCTCTCCTGAGATATATTGAAGGGCTTGGTATTCTTCGGGACAGGGCATCGAAGGGCGATGACTGGCGAGCAAAAAGGGATTGCTCGTGTCTAGTTCAAGAAGGATCGAATGTAACCCCTCCTTCGAAACGCCCGCGTCCTCACGTCGACGCGAGAAGACATACCTACCAGTAGCTCTTTGCCCATGATAGCCGTGGTGGTCGAAAAAATCGGGCAGCATGTAATTGAGCCACCAGTAGTCGTTTCCCATCTGGATCTCAGCTTGGGACTCTCCCCTTCTGAAGATGAGCGTAGGTCCGCTGCTTGAGTACCCGATGGGGTGAATCAAGTCGACTCGCTCTTTTGATAAGAGTTCATCGAGAGGCATCTGCTTCCCATCGCGCACTCTGAGCCGGAAACGGCGCCACTCCTCTTTGGTGACTTCAGGGCCCAGCGCCAACAATTTGGAAGACAATGACGCAGCCTCAAGCTCAGAAGACTCCGGACTCTTGCTGCGCAGTTCGCCGACATGGCTGGGAAGGAACTTTTTGACAGTCCTCTGCAGCTTCCTGTGGATTACTTGCGCCCCCTCTTCTGTGAGCTGCTCTCGATTGATCAATAGGAAATCACTGGCTCGGCCGTCATGAATATTGCAGCGTATATTGAGGAATCGATAGTTGCTTCGATGGGTTAGGGTGCTGAGTGGCGCCCCTCTGTAATAAAACCGAATCTGCGTATCGTCGTGAGGGCTGACCTCTAGAGTGATTTCCAGATTTGTTTCGGGATCGAAAGCCGCCTTGTCAAATAGATTTCCAGTGACGAGCGTCTGGTTGGGGGCGCCTGCTATCGTGATCGGACAGGCGCATGCTTCCGAGAACTTGCGAACGATTTCCTTGGTGAACTCAATCTCGTGAGGGAAGTCGAGACCTGTCACCGGGTCAAAGGCCTCACGCGCTTCCGAGAACTGTATCAACTCGTTGAAGCCAAGCTGGCTGGGGATACGAGCTAGCTCAAGATGGAACTCCACCCTGGTTCCGACCGGAATCCTGGCCTCTGCCCCTTCGAGCCGTCTGATCGAAAGCCCATCCATGCTATTGCCTTGGCCGTTCTGGAGGGTCACCTCGATGGCCTCTTGCGTTGCATGGTGACGTGACCTGAGCATCACCTTGTCCGTGAAGAGGAAGGCGCTCTGCAGCCCGATGCCGAAGATTCCGGAGGGCCGCATCCATTCCGGCATCTCCCGGACCATCCTCTGCCGGTCGGGATTCTTCGAGGAGGCGCCGATTCGTTGGATGTACCTGACGTCGTTCAGCGAGATCCCCGTGCCCTTGTCTTCGATGAAGACCCGCCATCGGCCCGTTTGTGACGCTTCGTCGGACGGGACGCGCTCGAACCCGACGCGGATGGGAAACTCCTTCAGGACCTCGCGGAGACTCGCGGGCGTCAGTTTCGACAGTTCCTCGCTCGACTTCGAGGACCATCGGTCCGCCCAGACGCGAAGGATCGTGGCATCGACTGCATTCTGCAGAAGTTCCCGGATGCAGCTGAAATGGTTCGCATAGATGTTGGCCCCTCGGACCAACGTCAGGATCTGTTCTCGGTCCACCTCGAAGCGGGGCCTGCGGCCTGGCTCAAGCGTGAGATAGCCTTTGATATGGGCCTGGACCTTGCCGAGGCTGGGTAAGGCCCCGAAGTCTCGGGAGGGCGCGACTTCCGACCACTGCGCCATCTGGTTCTTCAGCTCGGCGCGAAGCCATTCCAGCCACTGGTCCGTGACCTCATAGGATTCATAGGACCCACACTCAGCTTCGACCTCGATCCGCGTGGTTGAAACCTGGAAGTGGTTGATGGAAGCGTGCTTCTCGTAATGTGCCAAGGACGACGCTGGGAGCGTTCCGAAGCTTCGACTCATCACAGGGCAGAAGCGGCCGTTGTCCAGGTCCAGCAGGTCGCCTAGCCTGAGCATGCAGGCCACGAAGCGTGGGTGGGCATCATCCGTTCCGAGGCCGGCTTCCTCGGAGGGAAGCAGCATCGTGTCCTCAAAGGAACGCCCATGATGCGCGCAGATTTTGCCCAGGAGCCGGAACAGCCGCATGGGAATCAGGTGGGTCCGGGGGCTGTGCAGCCCGATGGTCCGCACCGGGTCCATGATGATCTGTGCCGCGTTCGATGCGTGCTGCCGCCTTGCGTATTCAGCGATGGTGAGGGTCAGGATTCGACTGACCTCAATGGGCCAGTCTCTGGCAAGCCCTTCCGGTGGAGAACGCCCGTCGAACAGCGTTGATGCCTGGCGCAACTCCGGGTCCGGATTGTCGCTCAGCTGCGACAGGAAGTCCTTGAAGCCCGGAGTGCTCCACCAGCTGCGCACCTTCTCATCGGTCACCACCATGCCGATGTCGTGCTGGTAGGCCGCCTCAAGCAATAACCAGAGGTCTGTCGCGGACAGGGCGTCGATTCGCGCCGGTCCCAGCATGCGCGCCACTTGTACGAGAATCGTGTTGGAGTGGGAGGCGTCGTGACGGCTGTAGTGCGGGAAGTAGCGCAGGACCGTCTGCAGCGCGTCGGAGACGAGCCGCCGGTCGTACTCCCATTGGCTCAGGAGGAGAGACAGGTCGGGGTTCTGCTCGCACTTTCTTCGGAGTGCCTGCTCGAACGTGAACCACATGGAGTGGAGCCTCGCTGAAGCTGCGAAAGAGCGCTGCACCCCAGGGATAACATGCGAACACGCATGGATGCCTCCGGAGAGGCTCCGGAGGCATGGCAAGGCATTGAGGGGAGTGGGCCCTCCTGGATTCGAACCAGGGACCAATCGGTTATGAGCCGACAGCTCTAACCGCTGAGCTAAGGGCCCTCGCGCTGACTATAAGCCCTTGCCGTCCTTCTTCACCACGCGGAACACCTCACCGCGTTCGTCCACGGTGACGCCCTCCGCGCGCAGCCGCTTCGCCTGCTCGTGCGCCACCGGGGGCGCCAGCGTCCCGTCCGAGCGGATGACCCGCCACCAGGGCACCTGCGTGGCCTGCCCCGGCAGGTGCTTCAACTCCCGCCCCACGCCCCGCGCCGCGCCCGGCCTGCCCGCGTAGATGGCCACCTGCGCGTAGGAGCGCACCTCGCCCCGGGGAATGGAGCGGACCTGCTTCATCACGCTGTCGGAGAAGGGCAGGGGCTTCTTCGCGGCCATGGCGCACCTCACACTGGGACGAAAACGACGAAGGCCCCCGTCCACTCAGGGAACGGAGGCCTTCAAGTTCAGCGGTCAGTCTACTCCGGCGGCTTTAGCTCTCCACGAAGGAGCGCAGGCGCTTGGAGCGGCTGGGGTGGCGCAGCTTGCGCAGCGCCTTGGCTTCAATCTGGCGGATGCGCTCGCGCGTCACCTCGAAGTCCTGGCCCACCTCTTCCAGCGTGTGGTCGCTCTTCTCGCCAATGCCGAAGCGCATGCGCAGGACCTTCTCCTCGCGCGGCGTGAGCGTGGCCAGCACCTTCCGCGTCTGCTCGGCCAGGTTCATGTTGATGACCGCGTCCGCGGGCGACACCAGGCTCTTGTCCTCGATGAAGTCGCCCAGGTGGCTGTCCTCTTCCTCGCCAATGGGCGTCTCCAGGGAGATGGGCTCCTTGGCGATCTTCAGGACCTTGCGCACCTTGTCGAGCGGCAGCTCCATCTTCTCCGCGATTTCCTCCGGCGTCGGCTCGCGGCCAATCTCCTGCACGAGGTAGCGGCTCGTGCGGATGAGCTTGTTGATGGTCTCGATCATGTGCACCGGGATGCGGATGGTGCGGGCCTGGTCCGCGATGGCGCGGGTGATGGCCTGACGGATCCACCAGGTGGCGTAGGTCGAGAACTTGTAGCCGCGCTTGTACTCGAACTTGTCCACCGCCTTCATCAGGCCGATGTTGCCCTCCTGGATGAGGTCCAGGAACTGCAGGCCGCGGTTCGTGTACTTCTTCGCGATGGAGACCACGAGGCGCAGGTTCGCCTCCACCAGCTCGCTCTTGGCGCGCTCGGCGCGCTTCTCACCCAGGCGGATGGCGTCGTAGTTGCGGCGGAGCGCGTCCACCGGGAGGTTGGCTTCCTCCTCCACGCGCTTGATCTTCCGCACCGCCGTGCGCACGTCGCGGTCCAGGACCTCCAGCTGCTCAGGCGTGAAGTTGAGCTGCTTCTGGAGCTTCTTGGCGATGTTCGGGTTCTCGCGCGACTCCTTCAGCTGCGGGCGCAGGTCCTTCATGTTGACCTGGTAGCGGCGCTCCAGGTCCCCGAGCTCCTCCTCCGCCTTCTCCACGCGCTCGATGAGGCCCTTGAGGTTCACGACGATGCGGTCCACCTGCTTCTTGTTCAGCCGCATCTCCTCCAGGACCTCCATCATCTTGGTCCGAAGGTCCTTCACCTCCTGCTTCAGCTCCTTCTTGCGGACTTCCGTGAGCTTCTTCTTCCCGGAGAGCTCCTCCTCCAGGACCTCGCAGTCCTTGGCGAACTTGCGGAAGCGCTCGATCTGCTTGGAGATCTGCTCGATCTTGTTGAGCTCGCTCTGCGCCAGCTGCGCGGGGGCCTCGCCCTCGGCTGCCTCCTCGGCGGGCTCCTCCGCGTTCTCAGACTGGGCCTCTTCGGGCGCGTCCTTGATGACGTCGCGCACGCGCAGCTTGCCCGTCTTCAGGCGGTTGCTGATGTCCAGGATGTCCGCCACGGCGACGCGGCAGGCGAGCAGCGCGCGCAGGACTTCCTTCTCACCCTCTTCGATGCGCTTGGCGATCTCCACCTCGCCCTCGCGGGTGAGGAGGCTGACGCTGCCCATCTTGCGCAGGTAGAGGCGGACGGGATCGTTGGACTTGCCGCCCGGCTCGTCGTCCTCGTCCTTCTCGTCCTCGTCCTGGTCTTCCTTCTCTTCCTCGACGGCGACGGTGGGCTTGATCTCGTTGGACTGCGCGGCCTTCTGCGCGTCCACGATCTCGATGTCGTTGTCGCCGAACATGCTCATCACGTCGTCGATCTGATCGGACGACACGATGTCGGCGGGGAGGGCGTCGTTCACCTCGTCATAGGTGAGGAAGCCCTTCTCGCGGCCCGCGGCCAGCAGGTCCTTGACCTCCTTGCGCTCGGCGACGGGATCCTCCTCCACGTCGTCTTCCACGGCGTCCGGGTCCACCTGGACGGCGGCGGCGGCTTCCTCCGCGGCCTCCTCGGGGTCCACGTCGTCGGCCATGGCGGCGACGCCCTTCTTCTTCTTGATCTTCTCGGGCGCCTCGGCGGGGGCGTCCTTCGCCAGCAGCTCCTTCTCCTCAGGCTCCGCTGCCTTCGTGACCTTCGCCGCAGGGCTGTCCGGGGCCTTCTTCTTGCGGATCACCGGGTCCACCTTCTTCTTGGTGGGCTTCACGGATGCCTTGGGGGGCTTCTGCGTCGGCATTCGGGTACTTCTCCTTAAGAAAATCAGGTGCTTTGGCCTGGGCGAGCCGGCCGATCTACCGCAAAGTCGAGCTTTCTTACAAACGCGAACTCAAACCGGTTGCATTGGTCCCTTTGTTCCCGTTGCCGAGGAAGCAGGGGTCAGCTCATCCAGGACGCGCTTGCGGAGGGCCAGCAGCTCCTTGCGCTCTGACAGGAGCAACCGCGTCTCCTCTGTCAAATCAAAAGCCCCCTGCGTCTGTTCCGTCGCTCGCTTTATATAAACGAGCCGCTCGTCAATGCGCTTCTTCATGATGTCGCGGCACGCGAGGATGAACTCCGCTTCCAGCTCCATTCCCGCCGGGGAGAGCCGGCGGCCGGCCTCCAGGAGCGTCCGCTTGACGACCTCGGACGCCTCGAAGAGCGCCTCCTCCAGCCCCTGTCCGGACGTCGTCTGGGCCAGCACCATCCGCAATCCCATGTGGGACAGCTCATCACACACGCGGAAGGTGTCCCGGGCGAGCAGCCGGGAATCCCGAAGGATTGCGGCCACATAGAGCGCCTCCGACTCCGGCGGAGGGCGCTCCGCCTGGGGCTTGGGCACCGGGCGCGGCACGGCCTGGGCGGGGACGGCGTTGGGGTACGGCGAGGAGACGGCGGGCTTGGGCGTGGGGGGCGGCTTGTACTGGAGCGACGACTCAATCTGCGCCGGCATCCAGCCGAAGTGGCCCGCCAGCGCGCTGATGAGCGCCGAGCGCGTCAGGCCCGGAGGCACCTGGGAGGTGACGGGCTTGAGCCGCTCCAGGGCGGACATCTTCTCCTCGAAGCTCGCCTGCTTGCCCAGGGGGAGCAGGGTGGCGAAGAGGTAGGCGGTGAGGGGCTGGGCGCCCTCCAGCAGGCGCTCCACGCCGTCGGTGCCCTCGCGGCGGGCGAAGACGTCCGGGTCATCCCCCTGCGGCAGGAGCGCCACCCGGGTGGGGGCGCCCGCGGCGAGCAGGGGACCGGCCAGCCGCTCCACGGCGGCGAGCCCTGCGGAGTCTCCGTCTAGGAGCAGCACCAGGTCGCGGGCCTCCGCGCGCTTGAGCACCTGGAGGTGGCCGGCGGTGAGGTTGGTGGAGCACAGGGCCACCGCGTTGCGCACGCCCACCTGGTGCAGGCCGATGCAGTCGAAGTACCCCTCCACGAGCACGGCCGTCTTGCGCTTGTGGATGTCGTCGCGCGCCTGGTCCATGCCGAAGAGCGTCTCGCTCTTGTTATAGAGCCGGGACTCGCGCGAGTTGAGGTACTTGGGGCCGTCCTCCGCCGCGACCAGCCGGCCGCCGAAGGCGATGGGCCGCCCCTCCGGCGCGCGGATGGGCACCATCAGGCGGCTGCGGAAGAAGTCGATGCAGCCCTCCCCGCTGTTGCGCTTCGTGATCAGCCCCGCCTTCAGGCCCCACTCCAGCATGCCGTTCTTCTGGAAGCGGTCCGCCAGGAGGCTCCACTGCGCGGGCGCCCACCCCAGGCCGAAGCCCTGGGCGACCTCTTCCGAAACGCCCCGGCTGGCCAGGTAGGCGCGCGCGGCGCGGCCTTCGTCCTCGTGCCAGAGCAGGCCGCGGAAGTGCTCCGCGGCGAAGTCCGTGGCCTCCTTGACCTGCTGACGCTCCTTGAGGCCGGGGTCCTGCGCGGCCTCCAGGTCGATGCCCACCTCCTGGGCCAGGTCTCGCACGGCGTCCTGGAACGTCTTGCCCAGGTAGCGCTGGATGAAGGACACCGCGTCGCCGCTCGCCCGGCAGCCGTGGCAGAAATAGAAGCGCTTCTCTGGCACCACGTAGAAGGACGGCGTCTTCTCCTGGTGGAAGGGGCAGCGGCCCTTGAACTCACGGCCGGCCTTCTTGAGCTCCACGTGCCGGGACACCAGCGACACGATGTCCACGCGGTCGAGGACCTCCTGGATCTTGTGCTCCGGAATCACGACGCCCCTCCATCCATCCGCATGAGCGCGGCCTTCCGCCCGCCATCCTGACGGCTCCCTCTGACGCAAACGGACGGAAGCTGGGACACGGCGCGCACTCCTGATGGCTGCCCGCTCGCCTCCCGGGGTGGGGGACGGGCGGAAGGGCCTTGAGGATCAGCGCTTAATGGCCAGCGGGCGAGGGATCAAAAAATCCGCTTCGAGCCCGGGGTGGGGAGGGCACCTGGGACACGTTCCCGGCGCCCCTTCCCCTGGAATACAGGTGCTTCAGGACAGCTTGGCCAGCTGGGCCTTCACTTCTTCGGAGATGGCCTTGCCCTCGGCCTTGCCCTGGACCTTGGGGTTCACGTTCTTCATGACCGCGCCCATGTCCTTGGGGCCCTTGGCGCCGACCTCGGCGATGGCGGCCTGGACGGCGGCGGTGAGCTCTGCCGGGGTGAGCTGCTGGGGCAGGTAGCGCTGCAGGACGGAGATCTCCTGCTCTTCCTTCTCCGCGAGCTCCGGGCGGCCTCCGGCCTTGAACTGCTCGACGGAGTCGCGGCGCTGCTTGATGAGGGTGGCGATGACCTGCTGGATGCCCGCGTCGTCCAGCTCGCTGGCGCCCGGCTCGACCTCCTTGTACTTCACGGCGCTCTTGAGCATGCGCACCACGCTCAGGGTCAGCTCGTCCTTGGCCTTCATCGCGTCCTTCAGGTCCGCGGTCAGGCGCTCTTTCAGGGTGGTCATGTCGGGATTCCTCACGGGCGGGGAAAAGGGTCGCCGCGCCAGCGGATGGGACGGCGGGAGCCAGGGCACCTGACTGCTGGAGCCCCGGCTCCTCACTGCGGGCCTGCCTAGTACGACTTGCGGGCCTTCTTCACAGCGCGCTTCTTGGCGGCGAGGGCCTTCTTCTTCCGCTTCACGGAAGGCTTCTCGTAGTGCTCGCGCTTGCGGATCTCGGAAAGGATTCCGGCCTTCTCGGTGGCCTTCTTGAAGCGCTTGAGAGCGCTTTCGATGGACTCACCTTCCTTCACTCGAATACCGGGCATGCAGTCACCTCCTTCCGCCTAGCTGGATGCAATCTGGAAATCTTCAGAGGGTCGGGGGGTATGGCGCAGCGGGCCGGAAAAGGCAAGGAGACCCGCACGGAAAGGATGGGCCGGGTGCGGTAGAGTGTCCGGCGCGTGTCCCGCCTCCTCCTCCTGGTCCTCCTGCTGGCGGCCAGCCCGTCCCGGGCTGGCACGGTCGCTTCCGAGTGCTGGGCCTCCTGCCGCCGCCACGTCGCGGATCCGTCCCTGCGCGCGCGGACCTGTGGCGCCTGCGTCACCGGGGGGCGGGTGGACAGCTGGGTGGCGTCCCTGGGGACGGGTGGGGTGGAGGCGCGGCAGGCGCTGGCCTCCGCGCTCAAGGACTCCAGCTGGCGGGTGCGCTGGGCCGCGGTGCGGGCGGAGGCCCGGAGCCGGGGACTGACGGAGCGGCGGGCCCTGGCGGATTGGATCATGGACACCCCGCCGGACGCGGACCTGGGGGCCTGCCTCACCGCCGTCCGGGCCGCCGCCGATTCCGGCCGGTCCACGGCGGACTTCCTGCGGGAGGCGGGCGCCCGGGGGCCTTCCGCCGCGGCCCGGGTCTGGGCGAAGCGGGACGCCGTCCGGCAGGCGCTGTCGCTGGAGATGTTCTCGCAGGAGCCGTCCGGGCGGCTGCCGGCGCTCCTGCACCTGGCCACCTTCCAGGGGCGGTCCGCGACGCGCGTGGTGCTGGATGCGCTGGCGTCGCGGCCCGTCGCCGGGGACGCGGTGATGGCGGAGCTGCTCTTCGCTGTCGCCGAGCGGCAGCAGGCGTCCGTGGGCCGGCTGCTCCTCACGGAGGCGAAGCCCCCGGACGAGGCGGTCATCAACCGGCTCTTCGCCGTGTACTCGCGCGAGCTGGACGCGCTGCGGCCGGAGCTCACCTCCGGTCTGGTGCAGCGCCGGCGCACGGCGGCGGCCACCCTTCGCCGCTACGGTCCGCTGGCGAAGCGGGAGCTGGAGGCGGCGCTGGGGGACGACGACGGCCGGGTCCGGGAGCTGGCGGCGCGGGGCCTGGCGGAGTCCGCCGGAAAGCCCCTGCGGGACGTGGCGCTCCAGGGCGTGAAGGACGCGGAGTCCGCGGAGGCCGCGCGGCCGTGGCTGGGCGCGATGGCGCATGAGAAGGGGTGCTTCGCCTTCCTGCGGGACGTGGCGGAGGGGCGCAACGCCCGGACTCCGGAGGTGCAGGGGGAGGCGGTGGCGTTCATGGGGGACTGCTCGGAGGGCCCGGCCCCCACGAAGCGGCTGGCGCCCTTCCTCTCGTCGAACGTGACTCCGGTGCGCGCGGGCGCGGTGCGCGCGCTGGGGGCGCTGCCCCGGAATGGCGACGCGATGGCGCTGGCGGCGAAGGCGCTGGAGGACGGCGCGCCGGAGGTGGTGGTGGCCGCGCTGGACGTGCTGTCCGCCTACCGGCAGCCGTCTCGCGGGGACGCGGCGGCGGGCCTGCTGGAGTCCGAGCACCCGGTGGTGCGCGCGGCGGCGGCGCGGGCGCTGGAGTTCGTGGGCCGCACCGCGCACGTGCGCGTCCTGGCGGACCGCCTGCGCGGGGATCCGGTGGCGGACGTGCGCATCGCGGCCGCGAGGACGCTGTGCGCGCTGGGCGGGCCGCACGCGGTGGCGGCGCTGAGCGAGGCGGCGGCGCACGACGCGGACACGCACGTGAGGCACGTGTCGGCGGAAGGGCTGCGGCGGCTGGGCTTTGGACGCTGAGCGCTGATGTCGCGAGTGGCCCGGGGCCGCTCAGGCTGCGCGCACCGACGGCTTGGGAATCCGGGAGGCGGAAGGCCCGTGGCTCAGGGCCCTCCTCCTGACGCTCACGGGCCGCTGACGGCCTTGGCGTCCACGCGGTTGCGGCCCGCGTGCTTGGCCCGGTAGAGGTACTTGTCCGCGGCGGAGATGAGGTCCTCCGGCTGGGAGAAGTCCGAGTCCAGCAGCGTCGCCACGCCCAGGCTGATGGTCACCTTGATGGGCGTGCCGCTGAAGATGAAGTCCGCGCGGTCCACCGCCACACGGCAGCGCTCCGCGCACGCCAGGGCCGCGTCCTCCGCGGACTCGCGCAGCATCAGCGCGAACTCCTCGCCGCCGTAGCGCGCGAGCAGGTCCTCGGTGCGCACCGTGTCCGCCACCCGCTGCGCGATGCGCGTCAGCACGAAGTCTCCGGCCGGGTGGCCGTACACGTCGTTGATGCGCTTGAAGTGGTCCACGTCGAAGAGCACCAGCGACAGCGGCACGCGGTGGCGCAGGCAGTACGCGAACTCCTTGCGCACCGTCTCCATGAAGTACTTCTTGTTGTAGACGCGGGTGAGGCCGTCGCGCGTGGCGGACTCGTAGATGCTGCGCTGGTACTGCTCCTCCAGCGCGTCCTGGATGCTGAACTTCAGCACCGTGTTGGAGCCGATTTGAATCTTGTCGCCGTCATACAGCGGCGCCGCGCTCACCTTCAGGCCGTTCAGGTACGTGCCGTTGGTGCTGCCCAGGTCCACGAGCTGGAAGCGGCCGTCGCCAATGGCGACCACCTTCGCGTGCTTGCGCGAGATGCCGTCGTCCTCGACCTGGAACTGGGCCTCCGAGCTGCGGCCCAGCACCACCTCTGAACGGTCCAGCTTGAACATCCGCCCGATGCCGGCGGCGGACTTGGCGCTGATCACGATCAGATAGGCGCTCTGCTGCTGGGCGCTGCCCAGCAGGTCCGAAATCGAATGGACGGAAGTTTTCTCCTCGGACATCGCGCCTCCCATCTTACGGGCCGCCTTTTCACGGCGGCAAGCACACCCACGCTCCTTTCACGCACCCGGTGTCAGGCGACCCGCCCCACCCGCGCCGGCCGGCGCCTGGGTTTCTCCGGTGGCGGAACTGTCGGCCGCCCGACGGACAGCTCGCCGGCCACGGGCGTCCGGAGGAAGCGGGCGAGGGCCTCGCCCCCCCGGGGATGCTCCGCCAGCCCCTGCATCAGCTTCACCAGCGCCGCGGACGGGGTCATGTCCGCGCCCCCCACCGCCCCTTCCGCCAGTGCCTTGGCCCCGGACTCATAG
>NZ_RAWC01000116.1:0-27780 GCF_003611685.1 Corallococcus sp. CA049B
GCCATGCCGCGCATGAGCGATGAACGACTCCGCCCGTTGGTGGAGCGATTCGCGCAACTCGTTCGCGAGCACGCCGTCTTCCGAGAAACCTTCGGACTTATCTGATTTAGATGAGGGGATGCTTCAGGGGCCAGGGCGCTCACCAGCAGCAGCCTGTCTCTGCCCTCGGGACTCTTCACGCGCACCGTGGACAGCCCCATCCCGAATCTCAAGTCCTTGACGTCCCGGAACGTCTCCTCGCACGAGAAGCGCCGGGCGTAGAGGTCCACCACCTGGCGCGCGCTTGCGGCTTTCAGGCTGGTGGCCAGACACCACGGCTCCTTCATTCCCTTCTGGTGCACCAACACCACCGCGGGCACCGGCGTGCGGTCGGCCGTCACATGCACGTCCGCCAGCTTCTTGGCGTGCCCACTGGTGGGAATCCATCTGGCCGCGGGACACCCGGTGCCGCCGGCCACCTCCACCCGCACGTCCTTGCGAAAGCGCACCACGTACTCGAAGCCCGCCTGGGCCCAAAGGGCGTACAACCGCTGGTCCGCGAAGCCCCGGTCCGCCAGCACCGTCACCTTCACGCCTTCGGGCACGCACTCCCTGAGCCGCAACAGCAGCTCATCCTCTGCCTGGGCGCGGTTGCCCGCCAGCGCGCTCTTTTGCAGCGTCATCCACAGCAGGGGCGTGATGCGTCCATGCGAGGTGACGAGGCTGGCCACCAACGTGGTGTGGTCATCGGCCTCGAAGTCCGTCCAGTCCAGCGCCACCAGCGCCTCGGTGCGCTCGGCCAGCACGTACGGCACCCACGAGGCCGCCAGCTTCCACACATCCACCGCCTCGTTGGACAGCAGCCGGTCCACTTGCTTGATGCCGTGCTTCTGCACGCCCCCCCCCGTGCCCACGCCAGCGCCTGGCCAATGGCGTGCACCGACAGCGACGCCGCGTGCACCACGCCCAACGTCGCGTGCGCCAGCGACAGCACTCTCTTTGCGTGCAGGTCTTCCTCGAACAGGTTCTCCAGGAACGCCAGCACCTGCTCCTCGTTGATGGCCACCTTGCGTCTCAGCATGGCCTCTCTTCCTGCTCCCCACCACTCCGCCTCGCACGGAGCTGTCAGGTAGGCGGCTGGCGATCTGCTCGCTCAAATGCGGGGATCGCTCAGCCGGAAAGCCCCAACAGCCCAACAGCCATGATTGCTTTTGAGGGCACTGCCTTCGTACTCGCGACCGGCCATGCAGCACCGATCGCGCATCGAAGTTCACCCGAGGACGATTCTCGCTAAACGCTACAAGCTACGCTGGAGTGGTGGGCCATTCCCGGAAAGGCGTCCAGTTGCTGCGTGGAAGCCCCTCAATCGAGAGAATGCGAGCAAAATGCTCATCAAAGTATCTGAGCATCTCATAAGCATTTGACAAGAACCGCCCTTGCCCAGCGTCCGCGAGCATCACAACCCTCAGCACAAAACAGTTCTCAGATCGACGCACCGGCTCGACCTGGAACTCAGGCCGGGACATCGCAACCCCTAAACGAGCAAGCTCATCAGCGGGAACGGCAGCAACGGCGCCATCCGTCTTGATCTCCCACTCCTGAACCCATGTCCCATCCTCCATTGCTCTCGCCAGGGGAAGCTTGATTTTCACAACACCAGCAGCGTCTTTTGAATAATCACCAGCCATACAACCTCTCAGAACGGCAAAACAGTCCAACGAACAGAAGCATTAATTTCCCCAAAAGCCGCAGGTGAGAAAATTATCTCAGGGACAGGGACCCCTGGAATCGGCCGCACCGCCACCAGCCCTCTGGTCGCCAACGATTCATACAGGCTCATGGGAATTTCGCCAATAACAACGGATGGATTTCCATCCATCCTGAGTCCAAACTCATAAGCCAGCTGAAGACCCGGCCCAGGAGCACCTGGAGGCCCAAGCTCAAAACCAAAGAAGCTTCCTGGGCGCGAGAAGAAACCACCGCGAGAACTTGCGCTGGCTTTCGACGCATTCAGCCCCCCCTCAACAATGCTCGCAGCACTCCTGGGTGACGTGCCGTGGGCAAACACAAACTTCCCGGCACCCTTTCCGCCAAGACCGAGCCCATCGGCAACAGTGGAAACGGTCGCCACCCCAGCAACAACAGCAACAGTGCCATTAAAACCAAGGCCTCGATAGTTGCCGCTGTAGAAATCATCTTGCGCCTTGGACAAGGCATTCCATGCACTGAAGACTGGAATCTGGGAGTCAACCGCGCTCATTCCAGCTCCAACAACACCTCCCTGTGAGTAGCCCGCATTCGCACTACCGGCGACCGTCAGGAACGCCTCACTGTTCATCTGGAGCAATGGGTAGGAACCCCACATCGCCCGGTTTGCGAGCGACCGGTTCGCCTCATGTTCCCATGCGGCATTCGCCATGCCGGAGATGGCGTGGCTCGCGCCGTCGCTCGCGTCCTCCGCCTTCTGCACGGCGCCATTCACATCCGAGATACCGGTGAATGTCTCAACGATTGTATTGAATGCGCGAACAGCAACATCTGCCACCGAACTGATAATCGCCTCGGCGGGACGGGTCAGATCCAATCCCGCTCCGCTTTGCCCACCGCACCCGTAGCATCCGTTGATGCCTTCGGCTGTGAAGCCCGATGGATCCGTCATGGACAGAGGGTTATTGAAGACGTAGCTGTACCGGTTGTACCCCTGGCTGGAGAACGGCGCGGAAACGAACGGGTCCGCTGACAGGAAGCGGCCAGCACGTGGGTCGTAGAGCCGTCCTCTCATGTTCACCAGCGAGGACTCCGCGTCGTCCTCATGGCCCGTGAAGCCCATCCGGATAGAGCCCGTCGTCGGCAGCACCCGTTGCGTCGGGTTGGAGGGGTTCGCCTGTGCGCCAAAGGGTTGGTACTTCCGCCGCTGGACTACGCCTCCCGCCTGGTTCGAGACGGTCTCGATGGAACCCAGGTGGTCGCCGTGGAGATACAGGGTCTCGACGTTGTAACCACCACTTCCCGCCGTCCACTGGACCTGGGCCACTGGCCCGCCCGCACCGGGAACCTGGAAAATGTGCGAGACGACTCCCGCCGTCTGCCGCTTCTCGTAGAGTCCCGACACGTAGAGCGTGGAGTCCCCGTTGTTGCGCAGCTTCAAGACCCGCTTCTGGAAGGCGTCGTACTTGAAGTCCAGCAGCCCTGCCTGCGCCGACTCCAGGACCTTGGGCAGACTGAACGACGTGTACGTCACCTGGCGGTAGTCCCCGTTGGGCGCCGCCCAGGAGAGCTGATTGCCGGCGGTGTCGTAGCCGAACACCTCTCCGCCCAGCCCGGTCAACGCATTGGGCCCCGCCCCTGCTTCGCCGTACCGGTAGTCCTGCTGCTCGGTGAACGCGTCCACCCCTTGCTGGGCCACGGTGCGCAGCAACAGATTGCCGATGTCGTCGTAGTCGAAGCTCGTCGTCGAGGCATTACAGGCCGTCTTGACGTTCCACGCCGTCAACCGGTTCAACGCGTCGTAGGAGAAGCTCTCCTGGACGTTGGCCAGCAGGTCATTCCGGAGCTGGAGATTCCCCGCCGTATTCCACACATAGGCGATCCGCTGGAGCGTTCCCTGGCCGCCCTGCGATTCGATGAAGCGGAGTTGCCCCTGTCTGTCGTAACGGATCAGGGACGAAACCCCGTTGCCGAAGAGCTCCCGCGTCAGTTGTCCCGCGGCGTTGCTCTCCAGGGCGCTCCAGTAGAGCTGGCCCGTCACCGTGTTGCGGATCCCGCTGAACCGCCCGTTGTGGCTGTTGTACTCCAGCGTCATTCCCAGACGCAGCTGGGAGTCGACCTGCGGGTAGATGAGCGCAGACATGCGCCCGTAGGCGTCGTAGCCCCGGTCGACCCGGTATGAGCTGGCTCCCCCATCCACGCTCGTGGTCTCCCACAGGGAACGGCCCAGGGCGTCGTAGCCGTACGTCAGCACCACGTCCGTCGGGCTCGAGACAGCGGAAGGACCGGACCTGGCCCAGGCCAGGGCTCCCACGCCGTTGGGAGCGGTGTCCCATTCGAAGCGCGTGACGCCCTCCGGCGTCTGCACCGACACGGGCCGCCCCAGGAAGTCACGAGCGAAGGTCGTGACGTTCCCCAGGGAATCGGTCTGCTCGCGGACGGCGCCCAGGGCGTCGTAGCGGGTCTCGAACGCACCTGCCTCCGGAGTCACGAGCAGCGTGCGGCGCCCCAGGACGTCGTAGCTCATCGTGGTCAGGTTGCCCTTGGCATCCTCCACGAAATCCACCACCCCGAAGGGGCCGTAGCTCAGGCGCGTGCTGACGGCATTCTGGGGGTTGCCCACCGTCTTGAAGTCCTGGCTTTCCACCACCTGCCCCCGGGCATTCACCAGGAGCCGCCGCTCCGCCCAGCCGCTTCGCTGCCGGACGTTGCGCCCTTCGTACGTGCGCACCTCCTTGATGACGCCGCCGGCCTCCACCTGGGACAGCCGTCCCGCCTTGTCATAGTTGATGATGGTGAACGCGGGCGCTTCCCGGTCGGCATAGGGGAGGGACTGCTTCCACAGGCGCCCCAACGCGTCGTACTCCCGGGTCGCATGACTCCAGCTCCCGTCCGAGGCCCGCTCGCGCTCCTCGACGAGGCGCTCGAAGCCATCCAGGAGGCTGACGTGTTCCCCGCCGCCGTCCTGCTTCACGGTGATGGTCGTCCGCGACTGCTCTTTTCCATAGCTCACGGTCGTGTGCGCCGAGGACGGGGTCGCTTGGCTTCCGACCCGGTACGGGGCGCTCTGCCTTCTCAGACGGCCCAACCCGTCGTAGCGCCACTCCTCGCGCACGCCATTGGCGTCCTCCTGGATGGCCAGCACCCCCAGCCCCCGGTGATACAGCCGCTCCGTGCGATGTGACAGAGTCCAGATGTTTTCGCCCAGGAAGGTTTGGTCCACGACCGGGAAGATGCGTTCCACCGGGTCGTACTCGCGAGTCGCGAACGATTTGGCGATGCCCTGACGAGCCCACTGCGTCTGGGACGTCACCTGCCCTGTTGTATCCCGGCTCAACGTCGTCGCCAGCCAGACGTCGGCGCCCGCCGTCCCTGTCGCACTCGGCTCGACAACGACCTTGTACAGTAGGTTGGACCACGGACACTGCTCCGTCTCCTCCTCCTGATAGTCGTCCTGCGTGCAGTAGCTGTAGCGCACGGTGCGCGAAGCAATGCCTCCCGAAGGATGTCGCGCATCCAAGGGAATGCTGTCCGTTTCCGTCCTCGACATCGGCATGCCCAGCGTCCAGTTGGACGTGTAGTTCGAGTAGGTCACCTCCACCTTGTGGCGGTGGGGGTTCATGTCCAGGGCATCGTTCGCGGTGAAGGCCTCTTCGCTCGCGATGTTGCCGTAGGCATCACAGTCCCGCACAGTGACGACGTCCCGGAGCTGGCCCTGCTGGCTGTCGGACTCGCCAGAGTACCCGCGGATCGGACACAGGAACTTCGTCCGATTCTCCGGCGCGTTCCGCAGCTCCCACTGTCGGGTGGTCTGCCGCGAAAGGGTCACACTGGTGGACGCGGGAATCGAGGACGTCTCCAGGTATGGCAAGCGCGCCCAGGGATAGAGTGACCCGCCCTGTCTGGCATTGTCCATCCGCACCGTGGACGTCTGCAGGGTGTCCGAGTCAAAGGTGGTCCTGGAGGCGAAGCCCAGCCATCCCTGGCCTCGAAGCGCATAGCGGCTGTCCGCGTAGCTGAAGATCGCGGAGCGGGTCCCCCCACGGCCATTCGGCGCATACAGCATTCCAACCACCGGGAGTGCGGACGCGGCACAGTACTGGGGATAGGTGCACGTCCCCGGCGTGTAGAGCCCGGTGCCGAAGCGGAAGTCCGTCAACGCCCTGTAGGCCACCGTCGTCCGGTTGCCATTGGCGTCCACCACCGCCTTCATCAGGTCAGGTCGGCCTCCCTGGCGGCGGTAGATTTGGAGCCGGTACTCGTTGGGGATTTCGGTGGGCTCGGCTTGCACCAGGTCCGTCAGCCCATCACCGTCGATATCCAGCAGGCGCGACAGTCGGTAACCAAAGCCCGTTCCTGGCCGGAACCGGGGATCACCGGTGCCGCCACTGCCCGTGGTGATTCCCGCGGGGACGGCGGCCAGCGTCCGCGGCACGAAGCCACTGCCCGTCGACTCGAGGACCGTCACATTCAAACGGCCCACGGTGTTGGGATGGCTCCCGTCGACGAAAGCGTCCATCAACAGGAGGTCTTGCTTGCCGTCCATGTTGAAGTCGACGACGCGGACCCCGTTGTCGATGTAGCGCCCCTCATCGACCTGGAGGGGGCTGGGCATCGCGCCCAACGGGATGTCGAGGTGCTCGGGCGGCAGGTAGCCCGCGCCCGTGTTCAGCGAGAGCAGGAGATCCCGGGCCGTGCGCACCCCGCCGATCTTCGCCTCCTTCGCCATGCTCACGACGTCCTGGAGACCATCGCCGTTGACGTCCAGGAACCACCGCTGCAGGTGGTGGTAGGGCCCCTGGGGCCGCTGGATGTAGTCCCAGGGCAAGGCCGCCAGGGTGGCGGTCGTCGGCGACGGACACGACGTCCCCGCGGCACCACCGGCACACGGCGTCGGCGAGACCTCCACCGCCGAATAGAACTGCTCGAAGCCGTCCACCGTCGCGGTGGAAGCAGGCTGCCGCAATAGCACATCGACGGCGCCATCCCCGTCCATGTCCGTCGCATGGCCGCCGACCAGCGAGGTCCGGTCGAAGTCCCCACCGATGCGGGTGGGCGCCGAGAAGGACACCCCGGCGTTGGTGGTGGTGTTGAGGCGATAGCTCCAGTTCGCGATGCTCGAGGAGTCGATGGGCTGGCGCGAGCGCAGCAGGTCCGGCCGGCCATCGCCGTCCAGGTCCGCGACGTGCATGACAGGGACTGGCACGTCATGCACCGAGTCGTTGCAGATGTCGTACAACTCCTCGCTGCCGCCCCACTTCGCTTCGAAGCCAGTCCCCGTGGAGCGGTAGAGTTGGTAGTGCCCGTCACAGGGTGCGGTGTCATGGCCGGAATTCGTCCGGTTCAAACCGATGACGTCGGTCTTTCCATCCATGTCCATGTCGACGGTGATCAACTCATCCAGCGAGTCCCCCACCACGGCCTTGGGAAGGTTGTTGGCGGTCTGCGAAGGGCCAAAGCCAAACCCGGTCGAGAGCCGATACTTCCAGACAGGAGGTGGACGCTGTTCGTTGCTCTTCGGGCCCGTGTACCGGTAGAGGATGTCGTCCCGCCCATCGCCGTTGATGTCCAGCGTCTGGAGCGTCCAGAAGTCGCGGCCCAGGGAGTCCGTGTTCTCGAGGGGCTGGCTCGGGGGGACATCCCCATTGGCGGCCACATCCGTGATGCCCGTGTTGATCTTCTCGAAGATGTTGTCGGGGTTCGCCTCGAGGCCCTTCTCCCACTCGAACTGGAGCGGGCTGCGGCAGACGTCCTTTCCGTCGCAGTTCTCGACGCTGGCCAGCAGGCTGCGCTTCGAAACGCTGTCGTTGCGGTACGTGAAGCGGTATTCGCGGAGCCGTTCGATGACCGCGCCCTGGGAATCCACCGGGGCCGACATGGAGATCTTGAGCAGCCGCTGCGAGGACCTCAGCTTCAGGCCCGAGACGTAATGGACATCCGCGTCCGGCCGCCCAACGTAATGGAAGGTGACACGCCGGAGCGGCTGGAGCTGGGGAACGGTGCTCGTGGAGCCCGTGTATTCGATGGCGGAGGGAACCTGCTCGACGGCGGCGTCGGTCTCCGTGCGGGTGTAGAGCACGCGCATGAAGTTGCCGCTGCGGTCCTCGACCTTCGAGACGGACCAAGCATAGCGAACGCGAGGCGCCCCGTTGTACGTCGCGGAGACCCACGACGGGGGAACGGCCGAGACAAGCACCCGCGAGCCCTCCAGCACGGAGCCTTCTGCGGCTCCGCCGTAACCGCCGTAGGTGAGGACCTGCCCGTCGCGGGTGCGGACCTCGAACTGCTTCGGGCCGTTCGCGTCCGCGTCGGTGACCTTCACCTGCGAGAAAGTGTCGATCTCCGTGCGGTACGTCGCGCCGATGGCGCCCACGGATCCGGTGATGAGCACCAACCGGGCCCCGTCCAGGCAGAGGTCATCCGCCTGGGTGAACTGGATGGGCAGCCGCTTCCCCGCCCCGTCCAGCGAGGGATGGCAGCGGGTGATGCTGGAGAAGCCGCTCACCGACCAGCCCATGCCCAACAGGCCATTGCCGCCGCGGCTGTTGTAGGACAGCGTCAGCGACGGCTGGATACCCGCCCGCCCTGGAGGAACCCACAGGGGCAGGGCATAGGTCGCGGCACCATCCAGGGAGACATCCAGACGGCCCACGGTCAGTCCCGAGGCAACGCCGTTCACGGTCTCCGTGGGCAGGATCGTCGACGCGGGCAACGTCAGGCTCGTGGCCCCATTCAGCCGGGCTGACGCTCCCGCCAACGCTCGCGCGTCGTCCTGCGCCGGGACAGGGCTGCAACTTCCCATCAACTGCACGACGTAGAGGGCCAGGACCGACGTGGAGAGGAGCTGCTTCAAGCGGTTCGGCGCTGCATTTCTGAACTGGGTGTTCATCACTTCTCCCCCTCCTTCGAGATGAAGCCACCACCGTTCGTCTGGCAGATGCCGAACTTGCAGGTCGAGCCCGAGTAACAGGTCCCGCAGCTCACAAGTCCACCGCAGCCAGTGGGAACGTTGCCGCACTCACGATCACCGCAGGCCTCGTAGACCGGGTACGGCGTGCAGCCACATACGTTGGGCGTGCCGCCTCCTCCGCAACTCTGGGTCCCTGCGCAGGCGCTGCCGCAGGTGTACGTGCCTCCGCATCCATTGCTGACCGTGCCGCAGTTCTTCCCCGCGCAGGCCGTGGCTTGGGGGATGGGGGTGCAGCCGCACACGTTGGTGGTTCCGCCACCTCCGCAGGTCTGTGGCGAGGTGCAGGCGCCGCAGGCGTACGTGCCACCACAGCCATTGGGCACCGTTCCGCAGTTCTTCCCTGCGCACGCCGTGGCCAGGGGGATGGGCGTGCAGCCACATACATTGGCCGTGCCACCGCCGCCACAGGTCTGAGGACTGGTACAGGTTCCGGAGCCGCAGGTGTGGAAGCCACCGCAGCCATCCGAGACCGTTCCGCAGTTCTTTCCCGCGCAGGCCGTTGTCTTCGGGATGAAGGAGCAGGTCGCGCAGACGTTGGCCACGCCTCCCCCGCCACAGACCTGTCCGCCCTGACAGGAGCCGCAATTCAGCGTCCCCCCACACCCATCCGAGACGCTTCCGCAGTTCTTCCCCAGCGACGCACATGTCGCGGCGCAACAGGCGCTCGAGCTCAGCCCACACACCTCTCCTTCCCATCCCTGGGAGCCCTCGTCGATGCGGCCGTCGCAGTCGTCGTCCAGGCCGTTACAGGTCTCCGGGGTGCTGGCATTCCCATCCCCGACGCCATCGCGGTCGTCATCACAGTCATTGCAGGACAGCTCCCGCGACGCCGTCGCGGGTTGGCAGGGACCAAACGACCCGTCCATCCGGCAGGCCTGGCGTCCGCCAGCGCCACAGGTTCCGCAGTCCTTGAGGCTGTCAGGCGCCAGGACACAGGTGGGGCCGGCGGCGGTACAGGCCCTGACTCCCGAGCAGCCATTGGGCATCGTACAGGGCGCTCCGGTGAGCCCCTCGTCCACCAGCCCGTCGCCGTCGTCATCACAGCCGTTGCAGAGCTCACTCTGGTAGGCCGTGCAGGACTGGGCGTCCACAGTGAAGTCCGTGCAGGTCTTGTATCCCGTGCGGCCACAGACGTTGCATGTCGAGTTCGCTATGCCCGTAGGCATGCACTCGCCCAGCCGGGTCCCCTCGCAATACGCGACGCCCTGACAGAACCCCTGTGAGCACGTATGGGGTGACGTGTCGCTCGCACTGCATGGGGTGGCGGAAGCGGACGTCGCTCCGGCCAAGACGGCCATGAGGAACAACACGGACCACGCGCGTGCGGTTCTTGCGCACGCGAGGAACAACCCAAGCCACTGCATGAATACGCTCCCCTCGACAGCCCACGGGCTGGCACAGCCCTCAGAAGGGCTGCTCGAAGCACTTCAAGTGCGTTCGTGAATCCACCTGGGGGAGCACTGACTTCAGGCGGACATGGTTCTAACGACGACGGCAGTGCTTATTGAGCACTTCACCCAGAAAAGCAAATCGACCCTCACGCCAGCCAGGATGCCGACGAGTGAGGTCATGGCTGACGCCCCAACGGAATGTCAGGGAAGGCCCCGCTCCACACCTTGCGGATCGCTTCCACCACCTGGGTCCCGTTCCCGGTAGCGAGCTGCTCCCAATAGGGGAAGTGTGCGAACACGGCCTCATGGTTCGCGGTCACCTCTGCGTGGAAATCCATTCCGTTGTACCCGTGGATCCCAATCAGGGTCTCCAGCTGCGTCCGCGCATTCTGCCCGCGCAGGGAGAACGCAGTCGGCACATGGCCGATGAACTGGGGACCGAAGTCCGCGGCGGTCACGCGGATCCGTCCCTGGATGTGATTGTTGAATGCATCCAGGGCTTCGGCCGGGACCCAGAGTTCCTGGTGCATCCGGGCGCCGACCTGCTGGACCTCGAATGACGCCGCGTGGGCGTCCTCCACGTCGAACGCCGTTACGTAGCCGGCGCCCTCGGGGCTGGTGGCGTTCCAGTCCCGGCTGATCTGCCGGGCATACGGCTCGTTGAGCACCGGGTAGAAGATGGGCTGCTCCGGCAAACGCGGCGGAAAACGCCGCATCCCTGACCGGTAGATCAACAGCAGTTCGGCAAGCCCGACGGGGCGGTACAGGAGCACGAGGTCACTTCTTGCACGGCGACAGCGTGCGCTTCGCGTGGATGAGGTCCTCTTCCGTGGGGCTCCCGTAGCGCACGGCCTTCGGCGCGGCCTTCAGCTTCTGGTAGTCGTACGCGTAGAGCACGCCCATCTCCCGGCTCAGGATGAAGCGCGGGCCGCTGAAGTCCCAGAGGCCTCCGAAGAGCTGCCCTCCCGGCTTGAGCGGCGTCAGCGCCGTGCTCTCCCGCCCCCGCACGAACAACATGGACAGGTCGTCCGTCGCCCAGTTGCACGGGTTGCTGCCGTTGCGCTGCAGATAGGACACCGTCAGGTCGAACGCGCCCTCGCCCTCTTCGCCCGTCACGCCGAAGTACTCCCACAGCCGCGCGCACTTCGGCGCCGAGCAGTCCTGCGGCGGGAGGTGCTCCGCGTAGTCCGGCGGAATGCCGTCCATCTCCTTGCCCGTGTGGCTCCGGTTGGGCCGGCGCAGCACGCACCCCGTGGGCTCGTCCTTCTGCCGCAGCGCGATGGGCGTGCCCGCGAGCCGCCCGGGCGGCAGCACCTCGCACTCCGTCGCCAGCTCCGCCATCAGGTACGTCTGGCGGTCCTCGTCCGTCCCCATCCGCACCGCCCAGTACGCGATGGGCGTGCCCTTGCAGGCCTTCGCCTTCTCCTTGCCGAACACCCAGATGGGCGCCTTGGTCGTGTCCAGCGCGCCCAGCTTCTTCGCCTGCTCCATGGGCACCGGCTTCACCCCGGAGCGGCTGCGCGCCCCCGCCCGGAAGAACTTGTCCTTCGAGGACGGGATGATGGCCTGGTGCACCAGCCAGCCCAGCCGGTCGATGCCCACCTGCCCCATGGCCGTCATCGGCAGGAACTCCGGCTTCACCGGGCAGCCCCGGTCCATCTCCGGCATGTCCACCACCACCGCCGAGCCGTCGTCCTCATCCACCTGCGCCCACGCGGCCCCCGGCCCCACCGTCAGCGCCAGCACCAGCGCGAACCCCGCGCGCTTCACTCCGTTCGTCATTCCGTCGGACCTCCACCCACGGTCATACCGCAAGCGGCAGCCCTCCGGCGCGCCCCCCAGGGCTCAGCGAGGCTTCTTCCCCGCGCTCAGCGCGGCTTCTTGGGCGGAGCCTTGCGCTTCACCGGCGGAGGCGGCGCCGGCGGCACCCCGGCATCCGCCGGCACGTCCGACACCGTCGCGTCGAGCGCCTCCTGCTTCGCGGCGTCGTCCGGCTTCGGCGGCGCCTCCACCTCCGTGCGGTCCTCCAGCGGCACGCGGCCCACGGCGCGGTTGAACAGCTCCCACAGCGCCTTGCGGTGGCCCTCGCGGTCCGTCTTCCCGGACAGCACCAGCCCCGCGCCGCTGTAGCGCACCGTCAGCCCCGGCGGCATGCCCGCCTCGAAGTCCTCCAGCTGCGCCTGGAGCTGCGGCACCGCGAACGTCAGCTCCAGCTCCTTCGCCAGGTACGCGTGCGTCTTGAGGAACGTGCGCAGCGCCAGCCTGCACGCGGTGTCGTTCACCGTCGCCGTGAGGCCGCGCTCCGCGCCCTCCGTGGCCTTCAGGTCCGGACACGCCTTCTTCGCCGCCGCGAGTTCCGACCCTGTGTTCTGCAACTCGATGGGCCCCACCATCACCCGCCACACCGCGAAGCGGCCCTCCGCGTACAGCAGCACGCGCGCGATGCCGGCGGCGTGGGGCGTCAAGAGCAGCTCGCCGCTCTGGGCCAGCGCCTCCGCCGTCACCACGTTGGGCGCGTCTGACTCCGCCCAGTCCACGGCGGTGAGCTTCTGGAAGGTCTCCTTGCCGGGCTCCAGCGTCAGGGCCTGGTCCACCGGCCAGGCCAGGGCCGCCGAGGGCGCCGCCAGCGCGCCCAGCAGTCCGCCAATGACGTACATCCGACGTCCCCGCATGGTGCCTCCCGCCAGGGTGGTATGCCCCTCTAGCACGGGATAAGAACCTCCCCCTATGCCTACCTGGACCCTCTGGGTCGCCTGCCTGGCCCTCTGCTTCATGAGGTCCCTGGTCGCCGCCGCGGAGTCCGCGCTCTACGGGACGTCCGACCTGCGCGCCCAGGAGCTCGCGGAGGAGAGCAAGAGTGTCGCCGCGCGCCGGGTGCTCCGTCACAAGACGGACCGTGAGCCCGCCGCCACCGCCCTGCGCCTGGGCATGGTGCTGTCCGGCTTCCTCGCCGCCGCCATTGGCGCCTTCGTCCCGCCGCGCCTCCTGGACTTCAGCCGCTACGCCGAGGCCACCTGGGTGCCCATCGCCACGGTGTGCGCGGGCGCCCTCTTCGTGGGCGTGCTCGCCAGCCTCATGGAGGTGACGCTGCGGGGCCTGGCCAACGGCAACCCGGAGCGCTGGGCCCTGCGCCTGTCGGGCCTGGTGTCCCTGCTGGTGACGGTGCTCTATCCGCCCATGCGCATCATGCTGGGCCTGCTCAACCTGGGCGCCCGCACCATGGGCCGCACCCTGCGCTTCGAGCCGCCGCCCCCGCCCCTGGAGGAGCTGGAGAAGCTGCTCGCCGCCCAGGCCGCGCGCAACGAGGTGGACAAGAGCGCCCCGCAGCTCATCCGCTCCATCTTCGAGCTGTCCGACAAGCGCTGCCGCGACGTGATGGTCAACCGCACGGACGTCATCTCCGTGGACGTCACCACCCCGCCGGACGAGGTGCTGCGCATCCTGGCGGAGGAGAACCACTCGCGCATCCCGGTCTACAAGGACGACGTGGACCACATCGTCGGCGTGCTGCACGCGCGCGACCTCATCCCGCTGCTCCAGCACCCGGAGCTCATCGTCCTGCAGGACGTCATCCGCCCCGCCCACTTCGTGCCGTGGATGAAGCCCGTGGGCGACCTGCTGCGCGACATGCAGAAGCGGAAGATCCACATGGCCATGGTCGTCGACGAGTACGGCGGCTTCATGGGCGTCGTCACCCTGGAGGACATCCTCCGCGAAATCGTGGGCGACATCGGCGACGAGTTCGAGGTGGAGGAGAAGCTCGTCGAGAAGATGGCCGACGGCAGCTCGCTGGTGGACGCCGCCATGGAGGTGGATCAGTTCACCAAGCTCTTCGGCTTCCCCCTGCCAGAGGGCGACTTCGACACGCTGGGCGGCTACCTGTCCTCGCTCGCGGGCCACCTGCCCGACGTGGGCGAGCGCTTCACCTACAACGGCTGGCAGTTCGTCGTGGCCACCAAGGAGGGCGCCCGCATCGACCGCGTGCGGATGTCCCGCCTCAAGAGCGCCGCGCCCGGCCTCGCGGATGGACAGGGGGGCCCGCCGCGACAGCCCCCGGACTCCGGCGCGGCCCCGGACGCCAAGGGCTGAGGCCCGTCCCCAGGGCCTCCAGCGCTCACTGCGCCGGGCCGGACTCCCCGCCCGGCACCCACGCGAGGTCCAGCGAGCGCGTGTCCCGGAAGGGCGCGCGCCGCTCGGAGCCTCCGAAGCGCAGCACCACCCCGCCCTCCAGCCGCACCACGTGCGACCCTGTCTCCGGACGGCCGCCACCGCGCGCCACGGCCAGCGGGAAGTAGACCTCCAGGGGGACCTGGCCCTCGCCGTCCAGGGGCACGCCCATCACCTGCTCGCCCGTGGCCACGCGCCGTCCGTCCACGCGCAGGTCGAAGTCCACGCGGGTGAGCGTGGCCGCGTCCGAGGACGGGTTCCCCACCTGGAGCTTCAGCGTGAGCGCCCCGCTGCCGTCGCGCGTGAAGGCCACGTCCACGGCCTCCACCCGCACCGCCTCGTCGTAGGCGCGCGGACGGAAGGGCACCACGCCCAGGCAGCCGGACAGGCAGAAGCCACCGGCCAGGAGGCCCAGCCCGAGCACCGCCCGGCGCGAGCGCATCAGCCGCCCAACAGAGGCTGCAGCGCCTCCACCGTCAGGGGCCAGCCCGCGCGGCGCGCCAGGACCTCCAGCGCCTTGATGAACTCCGCCGCGGTCTGGAAGCGGCGGGCCCGGTCCGCGAACAGCGCCTTGCGCGCCACCCGCGCCGCGTAGTCCGGCAGGTCCGGAGACAGCGTGGACAGGAGCGGCACGCGAGCATCACGCACCTGGTGCATCAGCTGCGCCTCGTTGTCGCCGGTGAAGAGGCGGCGGCCGGCCCACAGCTCCCAGAGGATGACGCCCACCGCGTACAGGTCCGTGCGGGCGTCCACCGCCTGCCCCAGCACCTGCTCCGGGCTCATGTACGGCAGCGTGCCGCGCAGCGCGCCGGAGTCGCCGCGGATCATCCCCTCCACCTCCGCCACGCCGAAGTCGGTGAGCTTCACGTCGCCCTGGACGCCCAGCAGCACGTTGGCGGGGTTCACGTCGCGGTGGACGATGGTGGCGCCGTTCTCCCCCACCTTGGCGCGGTGGATGTAGTCCAGCGCCTTGAGGATGCACCACGCGATGTAGCAGGCGGACTCCGGCGGCATCGCGGCGCCCGCCTTGATCAGCAGCTCCTGCATGTAGCCCAGCGTCCGGCCACTCACGAGCTCCTGCACCATGAGGTAGTCCGGCCCGGCGCGGAACAGCCGGAACGTCCGCACGATGTGCGCGTTGCGCAGGCGCACCGTCAGCTTCGCCTCGTCGACGAAGGCCTTCACATACGCGGGGTCGTTGCGGAAGGACGGGTGCAGCCGCTTGATGACCACTTCGTCGGGCTCGCCCGGGGAGCGCTGGGTCGTCTCACGGGGACGCGCCTGATACACCTCGGCCATGCCACCGACGGCCAGCCGGCCGACCACTTCATAGCCACCCAGGTCCGGAGCTTCCGCCACGGCGGCAAGTTTAACGCGGATCCGGGAGCGGCCCCACTATTCCTCCACCAGGGAGTGGAAGAGGGCCTCGTACTTCCGGGCGGACGCGGTCCAGGAGAAGTCCTTCCCCATCCCTCGCACCTGGAAGGCCCCCAGCCGTGCGGGGTCCGCGTACAGGGAGAGCGCCCGGCGGATGGCGGCCAGGAGCGCCGAGCGGTGGAACGTCTCGAAGAGGATGCCGTTGCCGTCCAGCCCCCCCTCCACCGTGTCCACCAGCCCGCCCGTGGCCCGGACGATGGGCACCGTGCCGTAGCGCAGGGAATACATCTGGTTCAGGCCGCACGGCTCGTAGCGGCTGGGCATGAGGAAGAAGTCCGACCCGGCCTCCACCAGGTGTGACAACGCCGGGTCGAACCCGATGTGCACGCCCACCTGCTTCGGGTGGCGGGCCCGCAGCGCCCTCAAGCCCTCCTCCAGGGCCGGGTCGCCGTTGCCCACCGCCACGAACTTCAGGTCCCCCTGGAGCGCCGCGGGCAGCGTCTCCAGCAGCAGGTCCACGCCCTTCTGCCACGCCAGCCGGCTGACGATGCCGAACACCGGCGCGTTTCCTTGCGTGGGCAGGCCGAAGCGCTCCAGGAGGGCGCGCTTGCACACCGCCTTGCCCGTCATGTCGTCCTGGCCGTAGCGCGCGGGCAGGAAGAAGTCCGTCTGGGGGTTCCACTCGTGCGCGTCGATGCCGTTGATGATGCCGGTGAGCGCGTGCGAGCGGCGGCGCAAGAGGCCATCCAGCCCGTAGCCCTGCTCCGGCGTCTGGATTTCGCGCGCGTAGGTGGGCGACACGGTGGTGAGCGCTTCGGAGTAGACGAGCCCCGCCTTGAGGAAGTTGACGTGGTCGTAGAACTCCACGCCCTCCGGCGTGAAGAGGTCCCACGGCAGCCCCAGGTCCTCCATGGTCCGCTTGGGGAACTGCCCCTGGTAGGCCAGGTTGTGGATGGTGAAGACGCACTTCGCGCGGCCGAGCGGCGTGCCCTGGAAGCCCCGGCGCAGCGCCACCGGGACCAGGCCCGTCTGCCAGTCGTGCAGGTGGATGATGTCCGGGAAGAAGCGCAGGCGCTGCGCGGCCTGGAGCGCGCCCACGCACAGGTAGGCGAAGCGGCGGGGGTTGTCCGTGAACTCGCCGCCCGCGCCGCCGTAGAGGCCCTTGCGGCCACCGTAGAAGGCCTCGTTCTCCAGGAAGAGGACCTCCAGACGTTCACTGAGGCGCGCGGACAGGATGGGGCCGCCCGTCTCACCGAAGGGGAAGCGCAGCACCAGGGACTGGCCGGTGGGCAGCAAGTGTCCGGTGTTGCGCACGTCCTGGTAGCGGGGCGTGACGATCTTCACGTCGTGCCCCAGCCCGGCGAGCGCCGTGGGCAGGGCCCCGGCCACGTCGCCCAGTCCCCCCGTCTTCGAGAAGGGGGTGACCTCCGAGGCGATGAAGAGGATCTTCATGAGTCCCGCCATTGCGTGCGAGTCCCGACAGGGAGTCAACCGCGAACGTGCGCGCCGGGGCCGTGTTTCCTATGGTGCGCCGCGTGACGACGATTCCTCCCGACCCCATCCAGCGCTTCGCCGACGTCTTCGCCCAGGCGAAGGCCGCCATCCCCGTGGACCCCAACGCCATGGTGGTGGCGTCCGTGGACGACCAGGGCCGCCCCAGCTCACGCGTGGTGCTGCTCAAGGACTTCGATGCGCGGGGCTTCGTCTTCTTCACCAACTTCCACAGCCGCAAGGGGCAGCAGCTCCGCGCGCACCCGTACGCGGCGCTGTGCTTCTTCTGGCAGCCCCTGGAGCAGCAGGTGCGCATCGAGGGCCGGGTGGAGCAGGTGACGGACGCGGAGGCGGACGCGTACTTCCAGAGCCGCGCGCGCGGCAGCCAGCTTGGCGCGTGGGCCAGCCTCCAGAGTGAAGAGCTGCCCTCGCGCGAGCTGTTGGACCAGCGCGTGGCGGAGGTGGAGGCGCGCTTCCAGGGCCGCGCGGTGGAGCGTCCGCCGCACTGGAGCGGCTTCCGCGTGGTGCCGGACCGCATCGAGTTCTGGCACGCCCGCCCCAGCCGGTTGCACGAGCGCAACGTGTACCTGCGCGACGGCGCGGGCTGGAAGACGCAGCTGCTGTTCCCCTGAAACAATGCCTCAGGGCACGCGGTGCTCGCGGAAGGTGACGCGCAGCGTGTACGTGCCCGCCGGGGCCTCCACCCGCACGAAGTCCCGCGCGTGCGGCGTCTGGAGCGTCAGCGTGCCTCCCGTGGCCTGCTTCTCCCAGGCCACCAGCGCCAGGTCGTCCACCGCCGTCACGCCCTGGCCGGACTTCGGGGGCGCGGTGTTGAGCGTCAGGTCCAACGCCCAGGGCGCGTTCCACAGGTCCGGCCGCGGCGGATCCGCGGGGAAGCGCAGGTCCTCCGCCACCAGCGTCCAGTCGTAGGTGCCGCCGTCGTGGCGCAGCAGCGTCTGCTCGCCGAAGAGGGTGTAGGACTCCACGGGCAGGTACTGCACCTTCGCGAAGAAGGCGCCGCCGCCCTGCCCCTTCAGCCACGCCACGGCCGTGAGGTCGCGGTTGGGCGGCCCCTCCGCGAAGCCCGGCGGACGGAAGCGGTTGAGCAGCTTCACCGCCGCGCTCCGGGAGTCGCTGGCCGCGCGCCGCTGGCAGAGCGCCGCGGCGCCCCGGTGCGGGCCGTCCTGGCACACGTAGCCGGCGTTCGGGCCCACGCTCCAGCGCGGCGCCTCGTTGGCGTCGTCGTCCACGTCGTGGTCCTCGAAGTCGCCGTGCAGGAGCACGTCCCGCCCGGCCTTGAGCTTCACGCCCGTCACGTCCGCGCCCGTGAGCTTCGCCACCGCCACGGACTCCCCTCCCTGGCGCAGGGGCCGCAGGTCCACCGTGGCGCGGCCGTTCGCGTCCACCGTCACCGGCACGTCCACGGTGCGCTCGCTCACCGCCGCGTGCTTGCCCTCCGCGAGCAGCTCGCCCCAGGAGGGCTGGGGCACCAGCTCCACGCCGCCCTCGCGGGACAGCTCCGCCAGGTTGCGCAGGAAGCTCTCCGCCAGGTCGCCCGCGACGGGGCGGGGGCGGTAGTCCTCGATGTAGACGGGCACCGCGCGGGCCCGGTCCACGCGCGTGCCTGTGGCCTCCACCTCCGCCATCAGGCCCACCATCGTCTCCATGCGGTCCTGGTCGAAGGCGAAGTTGCCCAGCGACTGCGCCATCAACACGCCCTGGTGGCGCGCGAAGCCCTGCGGGATGTGCGGGTGGTGCGCGATGACGAGCCCCGCGCCCGCGTCCACCAGGTCGCGCATCCGCTGCGCCGTCGGGGTGGAGGGCCGGACGCTGTACTCGACGCCGGTGTGCAGCACCGCCACCGGCACGCGCCCCTGCGCCTTCTCCGCGGCCAGCAGCGAGGACGCCCGCGTCAGGTTCCGCGCGTCCGCCGCGCCACCCTGGTTCGGGCCCGCCACGTACTGCTGATCATGCGCGCTGCCCGTGATGGAGCACATGGACACCAGGCTGTAATTTCCGCCCGCGAGCGACACGCGCGCCGGCAGGAAGGCCTCGGTTTCATCCTGGCCCGCGCCGCTGAAGGCCATGCCCGTCGCGGCCACGTGCGTGAGCGTGTCCGCGAGCCCCGGCGCCAGGTAGTCGTAGACGTGGTTGTTGCCCAGGCTCACGTAGTCCACGCCCAGCCACGGCAGCGCGGGCAGCGAGCCGGGCAGCGTGAAGAACGCGTAGGCCTTCTCGTCGTGCGGCGTCACCGGATGGTCCGTCACCGGCGTCTCCAGGTTCACGGCGCGGAAGTCCGCCGCCTGGAAGTACGGCCGCACGTGGGTGAAGACGGCCTTGGTGCCCGGCAGCGGATCCGACACGCGGATGAGCGCCGCCGGGTCGTCCGGCGGCAGCTGGTTGCGCGGCGTGGTGTCGTCGGGGTCGAGGAAGCGCCGCCCCAGCGACACGTCCCCCGCGAAGAGCATCCGCACGCCGTCCTTCGGTGACAGGCGCACCGGCGGCAGCGTCACGCGCTTCTCCGTCAGGCTCCGGCGCAGCTCCACCGCCACCACCGCCGGCCGGAAGCCCTCCGCATCCACCGTGAGCAGCCGGTTGTGACGGGGCAGCACGGGGAAGCGGAAGTGGCCCGCCGCGTTCGTGCGCGCCTGCGCGTCCCCCACCTTCACCACGGCGTCCACGACCGGCGTGCCCGCCGTGGAGACCAGCGAGCCCTCCAGCGCGATGCCGGTGCAGGCGTAGTCATGGCGCGCGGTCCGCTCGGCTTCGGGCACGGAGGCGTCCGCCGCGGGCTCCGGCGCGCAGGCCGTCAGCACCGGCTCCTCCTCCGGTGGGGGCGGCTCCTCCGCCGTCTCGTCGGGAGGCGGCTCCTCGTCCGGCGGCGGCTGGGGAGGCGGAGGTTCTTCCGTGTCGGGCGGGTCGTCCGGAGGCGTCACCGGCGTCGAGGGCTCATCGCCCGGCGTCACGGCCTCCTGCCCCTGCTTCGGCGTGGACGCGCCGGGACCGCACGCAACGAGACACGCCGCCACCCACACCGTGGGCCACCACCGCCGCCACGCCATCCCACCCTCCGCCGCGGACTTCCTCGCGACGAGATGGGGACGACGGCAGGCAGGCGCCAGCGACGGCCTCGGACCCGGGGGCTGCCTGCCTGCCCCCGGGGGCCGGGGAGTGTTCACCCGGCGACAGTGACCCTGTCCTCCAGGCCACTACCAGGGCACCTCCGCGCCCTCGTAGTCGAAGAACCGGCCGGAGTGCTCCAGCGAGACGCTGTCGATGACCCGCAGCATCCCGCGCACGGACTCCTCCGCCGGCAGCGGCGCGTCCTGCCCGCCCATGTCCGTCTGCACCCAACCCGGATGCAGCAGCACGCACGCCAGGCCTTCGCGGCGCAGGTCGTTGGACATGGAGCGCACGCCCATGTTCAGCGCGGCCTTGGACATGCGGTAGGCGTACGCGCCGCCCTCCGTGTTGCTGGAGAGCGACCCCATGCGGGACGTGACGTGCGCCACCTTGCGCCCCGCGCCGTGCCGTAGCGCGGGCAGCAGCGCGGAGGTGATGCGCAGCGGCCCGAGCGCGTTCACCTCGATGGTGCGCGCCAGGTCCTCGTAGTCCAGCTCATGCAGCCCCACCCACTGTCCGGACACGCCCGCGTTGTTGATGAGCACGTCCACCGGCTCGCGGCAGATGCGCTCCGCGAACGCGTGGACGCTGTCCGCGCGGGTGACGTCCAACGGGTGGATCCTCAGGCGGCTCCCCGCCTCCAGCAGCAGCGGCTCCAGCCGGCGCGCCAGCTCCGGGGCACGCACCCCCGCATCCACCGTTTCTCCCCGCCGCAGCAGTTGCTGCACGAATTCGAAACCGATGCCACGGCTTGCTCCCGTGATGACATAGCGCATGCCTTTATTAACGCGCCGGGTGGCTCTCCTTGGCAAAGGTCTTGCCTTCGCACTAAGGCGCCCGGGGTTGCTCACCTCACGACAAGCTCGGGAGTAGGACGACATGACGGTCGCGGTCATTGGGGGAGGCATCACCGGACTGGCGCTGGCCTATCAATTGCGGGCTCGCGGTACTGATGCCGTGGTGCTGGAGTCGACGTCACGCGTGGGTGGAAACGTGCAGACCCACGCACGCGGGGGCTACCTGTTGGAGGCGGGGCCCAACAGCTTCCTGGACCGGGAACCCACGACGCGTGAACTGGCGGAAGCGCTGGGAGTGTCATCCCGGATTCGTCCGGCGGATGCGGCGGCGAAGAACCGTTACGTTTTCACCCGTGGTGCCCTGCGAGCCCTGCCCACATCGCCACCGGCCTTCCTGAAATCCGACATCCTCCCGCTTGCTTCCCGCCTGCGGGTGGTGGGGGAGCTGTTCAGCGGACGCAACCCCACGGGTGCGGACGAGTCCCTGGCCCAGCTGGGGCGGCGCCACCTGGGGCGTGAGGCGACGGCGGTGCTGCTGGACGCGATGCAGACGGGCACCTACGCGGGCGACCCGGAGCAGCTCAGCGCGGAGGCCACGTTCCCGCAGCTGGTGAAGTTCGAGCGGGAGCACCGCAGCCTCATCCTGGGCGCCATCCGTGCGCAGCGCGCGGCGCGGCAGGCGAAGGGCGCGGGCGCGGTGGAGTCAGGGCCCCGGCTCACCGGACAGATGAGCACGTTCGACGGCGGCCTGGGCGTGCTGGTGGACGCGCTGGCGAAGGCGCTGGGCGACAGCGTGCGCATGGACGCGAAGGTGGAGGGGCTGGAGCGCGCGGCGGACGGCTGGAGGGTGCGGTACCAGCAGCGGGGCCAGCTGTCGGAGCTGAGCGCGTCGCACGTGGTGCTGGCGGTGCCCGCGCACGTGGCGGCTTCGCTCGTGCGCCCGCTGGACGCGGAGCTGGCCCAGAAGGCGGACGCCATCCCGTACGCGCCCATCGCCGTGGTGCACCTGGGCTTCGCGCCGGGGACGGTGCCGAAGCCGGACGGGTTCGGGTTCCTGATTCCGGCGGTGGAGGGCACGGCGATGCTGGGCACCATCCACGTCTCCACCACGTTCCCCTTCCGCGTGGAGGGCGGGCGCGTGCTGCTGACGTGCCTGATGGGCGGCGCGCGGCGGCCGGAGGTCGTCTCCCGGGACGAGGACGCGCTGGTGGCGCTGGCGCGCGAGGAGCTGAAGGCGATGGCGGGGCTCACCGCGACGCCGGAGCTGACGGAGGTGTTCCGCTGGCCGCGCGGGATTCCGCAGTACACCGTGGGCCACCTGGAGCGCCTGGCGGCGATGGAGGAGCGGCTGAAGCGCTGGCCCGGCCTGCACCTCGCCGGCAACGCGTACCGGGGCGTGGGCGTCAACGACTGCCTCAAGGAGGCGGCGCGGCTGGCGGAGGCGCTGGGGGGGACAGCGGCGGGTGCCGCCCGGAGCGCCTGAGCGACCGCTCACCCCGGACTCGCGACGGCCGGGGGCAACCCTCCCTGGAGGGTCCCTGGGTCGATGCCAGAGTCCGTGGGCATGTTTCACGGACACTGGAGAAGCCCCCCATGTTCTCACTGCGCTCGCCGCTCCTGTCCATGCTCGCCGTCCTCTTCTTCCCCGCGCTCCTCGCCGGGGCGCTCGTCCTGGACCTGGTCCCCGCGCCCGTCCCCCAGCGCTAGGACCCGGGACGGTGTAGCCTTCCGCCTCCGCATGCAGGAGACGTCGTCGGAAGGCTCCATCGTTCGCGCCACGCTGCGCGCGCTCGTCGCGCCGTGGCGGCTGGCCCCCATCGTCCTGGTGTCCATCCCGCTGCTGGTGGCCCAGGTGCGCTGGAGCCTGGATCCTCGCGCGTTCTGGATTGGCCTCTTGCTGTGCCTGCTGTGCGTCGCGGTGGCGCCCGTGTCGTACCGGGTGCTGTTCCCGGAAGGGCTGGACCTGAGCCACGGCGGCATCCGCTTGCTGCTCTACGCGGCGGTGGGCAGCGGCGTGGTGCTGTCGGTGGGCTACGCCCTGCCGCGCGTCATGCTGATGCAGGACACGTTCCTGTCGGAGCCGTACAACCTGGCCATCTGCGGCGGCCTGTTCCTCGTCGCGGGCTGGGGGTTGGGGCGGGACATCGGCTTCGAGGAGACGCTGGCCCGTGAGCGCGCCCGCGCCACCCGCTTCGCCTGGGAGGCCGAGCAGGCGCAGCTGCTGGCGCTGCGCAGCCACCTGGATCCGCACTTCCTCTTCAACACGCTGAACGCCATCGCGGAGTGGTGCCGCGAGGACGGCGCCGTCGCCGAGGCCGCGGTGCTGCGGCTGTCCACGATGCTCCGCTCGGTGCTCGCGGGCGTGCGCAGCGTCACCTGGCCGCTGTCGCAGGAGCTGGAGCTGATGCGCACGCTCTTCGACCTGCACCTCTTGCGAGACCCGGACTTGTTCCAGCTGAGCATGGACGTGGCGGACGGGCTTTCGGACGTGCCCGTGCCGCCGCTGTTGCTGCTGCCGCTGGCGGAGAACGCGGTGAAGCACGGCCCGGCGGCCGGCCACCGGGGCCCGCTGAGCGTGGAGGTGGCCGCGCGCGAGGGGGCGGTGGTGGTGACGCTCGACAACCCGGGCGCGTCCAAGGGCCCGCGCGAGGGCAGCGTGGGCCTGCCCACCGTGGAGCGGCGGCTGGCGCTGGCCTATGGAGGCCACGCGCTCCTGTCCCTGGAGAGCGCCGACGGGCGCACCCGTGTCACCGTCACCCTGCCCCGCCAGGGCCCCCAACCCGGAGTCCTCACGTGAGAGAGCCCCTGCGCGTCCTCATCGCCGACGATGAACTGCTGGCCAGGAAGCGCCTGTCCCGCCTGCTGGCCGCGCTGCCGGACGTGAGCGTCCACGGCGAGGCGGTGGATGGGGACTCGGTGCTCGCGGCGGTGCGCGCGGGCGGCGTGGACGTGGTGCTGCTGGACATCCACATGCCGGGCCTGAGCGGGCTGGACGCGATGGCGCTGCTGCCGGAGGGCGGGCCCCACGTCATCTTCTGCACCGCGCACGCGGAGCACGCGGTGAACGCCTTCGAGCACGGCGCGGTGGACTACGTCCTCAAGCCCGTGGAGGCGGCGCGGCTGCAGAAGGCGCTGGAGCGCGCGCGGGCGCGGCTGCCGGCGCGGGTGAAGCCCGTCCCGGTGACAGCTCCGGCGTCAGCGGCGGAGAAGCCGGCGCTGACGCGGCTGCCCATCCCGACGCGGCAGGGGCTGGTGCTGGTGTCGCCGGACGCCATCTCCCACGCGTCGCTGGAGGACGAGCTGGTGACGGTGTTCACCGCGCAGGGCGACTACCTCACCGACTTCACGCTCAACGAGCTGGCGGACAAGCTGCCCCCGGAGCACTTCCACCGGGTGCACCGCCGCGCGCTGCTCAACCTGTCCCACGTGACGCGGCTGGAGCCGCTGGAGACGGGCGGATACCTGGCGCGCACGGCGCGGGGACACTCCGTGGAGGTGAGCCGCCAGTCCGCGCGCGAGCTGCGCCGCATGCTGGGCCTGCGCAAGGGCGCGGAGGACGAAGGCTGAGCGCGGCCGCCAGTCCGCGCCATCCACCGAGGACTGACGCCAGCAACGCCGGAGCGGGCACGGCGAAGCGCCCGGCTCCGGTGCCGTGCGCCTTCAGTTCCAGACGAACAGCCGGTGCACCTGCGCCGCGTCGTCGCCCAGCGTGTCCGTCAGGGCCTGCTTCGCGGGGCCGGGCAGCGCCACGCCGCCTCGCGCGCAGCGGGCCGCGTCCTCCACCGCGAAGGCGGGCGCGGCACAGAACGCGTCCTGCCAGCGCGACATGAGCGAGGCGAAGAAGGTCTGCTCGTAGCCACGCAGCTGGCCGTCCAGCCAGCCTTCCTTGTTGGGCCGCTCGAACTTCACGGGCCGCACGCCGCCGGGCTCGAAGGTGATGTTGTGCTCGTAGCCGGAGGCCTCCAGGGCGTTCTCCGCCTTCACGGCCAGCGGCGCGTGCCGCTCCTGGAGGATGCCCTGGGCCACCACCGCGAAGTGGTACTCCACGCCCCGCCGCTGCGCGTGGTAGTCGAACGAGCGAGACACGTCGCGGTACTTCGTCACCTCCACCGTCGTCTTGTACTCGACCGTCTTCTTCTGCTGGACGAGGCGCTTCTTCATCACGCCCTTGTCTTCGTAGGACTCCTCCACCGTGTACGGCACCTCCGCCGTCGCGGTGCGGTCCTCGTGGTCCGTGTACGGCACGCGCTCCGTCCACGGCGCCGTCAGCGTCACCGGCTCGCTGATGCGCCGCTCGCTCAGGCTCCCGGAGATGGTCATCGGCGCGTGGCGCTGGGACGCCTCCGAGTACCAGGGCGAGGCCTCGAACGCGCCCGACAGCCGCGTCATCAGGTACTGCACCACGTCGTTGCTGATGCCATCCACGGACACCTGCCACGTGGGCACGCCCAGCGCCTCCGGGAACATCCCCGCGCGGGGCGCGGACTGCTGGTAGTGCCCGCAGTAGCGCGACACCAGCTCCGCCCAGTGCTGCGCGCCGCCGGACAGCGACTGCTTCAGGTTCGCGCACGTCGCCGCGCCGCCCTGCGCCACCGCCTCCTCCATGTCGCGGCGGATGGGCGCCATCTCCGGGTGGGCCAGGAGCGCGCGCTTGCGGTCCAGGTGCGACTCCGCCGTCAGCGCGTGGCCCCGCTTCGCCTGCTCGATGATGAGCTGGCGCAGGTGCCGGTGCGTGCCCGCCATCTCCTCCAGGAGCGAGCTCTCCATGCCGCCATCCAGCTTGGAGTTCCACTTCACCTTGTAGGCGAAGAACTGCTCCAGGTTCGCCTCCGCGTCCTCGTCCCGCCCCTCCACCCGCGCCTGCCGCGCCTGGGTGAGCAGCTGCGACAGGCCGCGCCAGCGCAGGTCGTCCAGCGACGCGCGATACTCGGGGTTGTTCGGCTCGTCATTGAGGAGCTTCACGTAGACCTCGGCCGCCTCCACGAAGCGGCCCTTCTCCGCCAGGTCGTTGGCGTGGCCCCGGGTGGTCGAGCACGCGGCCAGTGCGCCCGCGCACAGGAGCGCCGGCACGAGGAAGGACCTCCGGCGGGCGCCGGAGCGGAACGAAGCAAGGAGCGAGGCAATCACGGGAACGGCACCCTTCAGCGCGAGGCACGAGGCCTCGCCAGCTGACCTTCAGGATGGCCGGATTATTCACCGCGACGGCCCCGTCCCGACAAGGCCCCCCAGCCTTCAGCGCTCCACCGGCCAGGTGTGCACCGGCAGCCCCTCCTCGGACAGCTCCAGGTAGCGCTCCAGCATGGCCGCCAGCGCGTCCTGGCGGGGCATCTGGGCCTCCAGCCGCTCCAGCACCGCCCGCTGCCAGCGCGCCCCGGTCCGCTGGAGCGCCACGCGCCGGGCGATGATGTCCAGGAGCCCCTCCGCCTCCGCCACGTCCACCCCGGCCTCCACCAGCCCGCGCCTCGCCACCGGCAAGAGCTGCTTCACCAGCTCCACCGCCGGCAGCACCCGGGGGCTGGGCGCGGTCTCCGCCGGCCACAGCAGCGCCGCGCCCAGGCCGTAGTGCGCCGCCTGCTTGAAGTTGCGCCGCGCCTGCCAGAAGGGCAGCGCCGGCAGCAGCGCGTCCACCCGCTCCGCGAGCCCCAGCGTCAGCCCCAGCAGGAACGCGCCGTTGGCCACCATGTCCACCGGCGTGGGGCCGGATGGCAGCGCGCGGAACTCGATGCGCACGTGGCCTTCGCCGTGCGGATCATAGACGGCCCGGTTCCACGCCCAGACCGTGCCCTGGTGCAGCCGCAGCTCCTCCAGCTTCGGCAGGCCCCCGGCGGCCACCACCTCCAGCGGGGACTCCTGCCCCATCACCGGCAGCAGCGCAGGGTGGAGCGCCACCGCCTCCGCGAACAGCTCGTGCGGGCCCTCGCGCACCCAGCCGTGTCCGAACGTCACGCGCGGGTGCAGGTGCGCGGCCTCGTCGCTGTCGCTGCGGTCGTCGGTGGCCTGCTGGAAGAGCGCCACGCGCGTCTCCTCCCACAGCCGCTTGCCCAGGAACACCGGCGAGTTGCCGCACGCGGCCAGCACCGGCCCGGTGGCCAGCTGCGCGGCGTTGTACACGCGCGCGAAGTCCTCCGGGGCCACGCGCAAGTGGAACTGGAGCGACGTGTTCGCCCCCTCCAGCGTCACGTCCTCCCAGGTGAGGTTGAGCGTGTCGTCGCCCGCGATGGCCACCTGGAAGGGCCCGCCGCGCCGCTTGCGGATGGCCGCGGACAGCGCCCGGTAACGCGGCTGCGGCGTGAGCGCGTTCTTCCCCAGGTCCGCCTGCCGCAGCGTGGGCAGGATGCCCACCGCCGCCACGCGCGCGCCCTCCGTGGCCGCCGCGCGCTTGAGCTCCGACAGCACGTCGTCCAGCTGGGCCTGGAGCCCTGTGAAGGGCCGCCCCGCGAGCAGCGAGGGGCGCAGGTTCATCTCCATGTTGAAGCGGTTGAGCTCCAGCGTCAGCCGGTCATCCTTCGACTTCGCCAGCACCTGCTGGTTCACCGGCAGCGGCGAACCCGCGCCGTCCACCAGCGCCACCTCCAGCTCCGCGCCCATCGTCACGGGCCCCTCGCCGAAGCCGGGGCGCCGGAGCACCTGCCGCAGCGCCTCCAGGCTCTCCGCGAGCCGCGCCACGAACCGCGTGTGCTCCTCCGGAGTGAACTCCTCCTGCTGGATGGCCAGTCCCATAGGCCCTCCACGATTGGCACGACGCGGCGCACCGGCTTCGGCGAGGGGCCCGTGACGA
>NZ_RAWC01000117.1:0-27627 GCF_003611685.1 Corallococcus sp. CA049B
TGTCGGACCCCTCCTCTACCTTCCTCGCAGGTGAGCAAGGAGGCTGCCCATGTTCGACGCCTGTGGAGGTTGTGAGCGCCGTGGCACCGCCGGAGAGGTGTTCGACTGGTGCGCGCACTGCGAATTGTCCCTGTGCCCCGGCTGCCTCCAGCGCGGCTGCTGCGGCAGCGTGCCCGCGGACTCCGGGCGGGGCGCCCCCAGGGAGCTGCCCGACCCGCCACCTCCCGAGCGCGAGGCCCTGCCGGAGGACTTCGGGGGGCGCTGCTGCACGCACGCCCGCGCGGTGGCGTGCTCCTGCGCCTTCCACTGGGTCTGCACGCGCCACGGCGACCTGCACGTGGGCACGCACGACTGAGACGGACCGGAGGGACGCTTTGTCAGCGGTGTCCTCCGGCCCGGGTCACTCCGTCCGGCTCAGGGTACGTCCAGCGCGACGCCCTGCCCCGGGACGGCCATCACCCAGCGGACGACGTCCGGCTTGCCGCCGCAGGTGACGCGCACCTCGAACTCGCGCCCCGCGGGCATCTGGCTGGACAGGGGCGTCTGGCCCTCCAGCACCTGCGAGCCCAGCGCCACGCGGCAGCCCTGGGCACCGGTGACGCTGAGCGTGCCCCGGGCATCCGCCTGGGGCGGGGCGTCCGCGAGCGTGCGCAGGTCGATGTGCTCCGACCGCGGCACCTTGCCGAAGCGGTGCAGCTTGCCGTCCACGGCCGTGGAGATGAGCCAGCCGGCGGTGCCCTCGGGCAGGCCCTGGCTCGCCTCCAGCCGGACGCCGGACACATAGACGCGCTCACCCTCCTGGGCGTTGCGCACCTCCACGCCGCCCTTGGGCAGCAGGAACACCAGCGCGAGCCCCGCGAGCACCAGGCCCACGCCGCCCACGATGAGCCCCTTGCGCTGGCCGGGCGTCATGCCCTTCCCCGCCGCTCCGGCGGCGGGCGCGGGAGCCGCGGGGGAGACCGCGTGGATGGGGGCCGGCGGCGCGGCCACGGGAGCCGCCGGAGGCCGCGCGGGAGGGGCCACGGGGGCCGTGACTGGCGGTGACGGCGGCGCGGCCACGTGCGGCGGCGGCGGCGGGGGGTGTCCCCCATAGGCCGCGTGGGTGCCCGTCGGCGGCGGCGCATGGTGACCCAGCGGCGGCTGCTGTGGGGCGCTTGCCTGCGGCGCGTGGGAGGCAGCGTATTGCGCGTGCGTCCCCCCATGCGACGGAGGGGGCAGCGGCGGGGCCGCGGTCAGGGGAGCGACGGAGGGCACCGACACCGACGGACGCGCGGGCCCCTGCGGCGGGGGCCCCACGCGCGTGGGCACGTTGGCGGACGCAGCGGGGCGCACCGCGGTGGGCGGCGGCAACGGCGACGTGGGCGAAGCCGCGGCCGGGCGCGACGGACGGGGCGCGGCCATGGGCGGTGCCACCGGAGGCGCGGTGGGCACCGGGGGCGCGTTGACGGAGACGACCTCGGTTCCGCGCTCGGCGGGCTCCGGGGGGGAGGCCACCGGGGGCGGCTCCATCCGGGGCATGCTGCCGGAACCGCCGCGCACGGGCGGACGGGACAGGTCCGACGGGGCCCGCATGTCGCTGCTCGAGCCCGTGCCCAGGTTGCGCGAGTGCGAGCCCGTCCCCGGCATCAGCGCCCGGGGGTTGGAGCCCGTCCCCGAGCCGGCGATGGACGACGGCGCGTACTCGGAGAGCCGGTCGCCCAGCGCCTCCTTGAAGAACTGCGCCACCGACGCGGGCGACGAGGACAGCCGGTGGTGCGCGATGACGGCTTCGATCTCCTCGCGCATCGCCGCCGCGGAGGGCGTGCGCCGCGCCGGGTCCTTCACCAGCGCGCGGAGGATCAGGTCCGACACGTCCTGCGGGATGTGGGGCCGCAGCTGCGAGGGCACCGGCGCGGGCTCGCGCACGATGGCCGCGAGCGTGGCCGCGTCATGGTCCCGGCGGAACGGCAGCTGGCCGGTGAGCAGCTCGAAGAGCACCACGCCCAGCGCGAACACGTCGTTGCGCCAGTCCAGCGGGCGGCCGCTGGCGGCCTCCGGGGAGAGGTACGAGATCTTCCCCTTGATGACGCCCGCCTGCGTGTGCTCCTCGCCCTGCACCTTGGCGATGCCGAAGTCCGACAGCTTGATGGCGCCGTCCAGCGACACCAGCACGTTGTGGGGGCTGACGTCGCGGTGCACCACCGGGTGCGCCGTGCCGGAAGGGTCCACGTAGCTGTGCGCGTAGTGCAGGCCCGCGGCCACCTCCGCCACGATGCGCAGCGCGTGCTCCAGCGGCAGCGCCATGCCCTTGCGGCGCAGCTCCGTGAGCAGGCGCTTCAGGTCCGGGCCGCGCACGTACTCCATCAGGATGTACGCCACGCCGTCCGTCACGCCCACGTCGAAGGTCTGCACGACGTTGGGGTGCGTGAGGCGCGCGTTGGCGCGGGCCTCCGCGAAGAGCATGTCGACGAACTCAGGATTCTCAGCGAACTGCGCGAGAATCTTCTTCATCACCACGAACTTCTCGAAGCCCTTCACGCCCTGCTGCTTGGCGAGGAACACCTCCGCCATGCCGCCCTGCCCCAGCCGGCGGATGATCTGCAGCCGGGCGCCGCTGGTGTGCGTGTCCGTGGCTGACGAGCCCCGGGCGCCGGGGTCCGTGTTGGTGGAGCCGAAGAGGTACTGGCTGAGCGCGCGCTGCTCCAGCGCCTCGATGTCCTCCAGCGGCTTGTCGGTGAGCGGCGTGCGCGCGAGCAGCCCCTGGAACTGCGCGAGCGCCGGAGCCCGGGCGCTGCCGCCGCAGACGGGGCACACGCGCTCCATGGTGCCCTTGGCGCGCAGCACCTCCAGGTACTCGGAGGTCTGGATGCGCTGGTGGGTGACCTGACCGCAGTTGCGGCAGTCACACGGCAGCCACAGCGTGGCCAGCTTCGCCGGCAGCGCCTTGGTGGACTTCGCCAGCACGGCCAGAAGCGGCGGCGGCACGCGGCAGAGCACCACCTGGGCGCCCTGCGACGCCACCTCCAGCACCTGTTCGATGCGCGGCAGCGCTTCCTGATCCACCACGCTCACGTGGCAGCAGTCGAACGCGACGCGCCCCTCCAGGCCGGACGCCAGCCGGCGCACGTTGAGGTCGGCCTTGAGCGTGCTGGCCAGGGTGATGAAGGTGATGTCGTCCTGGACGATCTTCAGGTGCGACGCGAGCTCGGACGGCTCCGAAGGGATGCCGGAGCGCAGGTAGCGCAGCACCGCCGGATCCACCGCGGAGAACTGCTGACGGCGCGCGAAGTCGAAGAACTCCGTGGGCTCGTCCGCGAACTCCAGCGGCTGGGCGCACACCGGACACTGGTGCGGCGGGGCCCCGCCCTGCTCCAGCACCTTCGCCTCCTCCACCAGGCGGACCAGCCGCAGCCGGTCCTCCTTGCAGAAGCGGCACGTGTACGGCGCCAACAGCGAGAGCACGCGCGCGACGCCCGCGAAGCCCTCCACCATGTTGAGCTGATCCACCACCACCGGCGGCGCGTTGACGACGTACAGCCCCGACACGCCCTGCGGCGGGTGGCCGGCGAATTCGATCCACCGGCGCACGCCGAAGGAGCTGATGCGCTCCACCAGGCCCAGGTCCACCACCACCAGGCCCTGGAGGCCCTTGGAGGCTGGCGAGAGGGGGAAGGTTTCGTCGATCACCCCGGCCACGCGCACGTGGGTCAGACTGCCCACGCGCAGGGAGGTGATGCTGGCATTGGAAGTTTGGCTCTCCACCCGCCTACCCTCGTTCCAGACTGAACAGCAGCGACTTGGGCTGCGCGGCCCGGCGGCGAGCGTCGCCCAGGTCCACCCCGCAGGCGAACTGCGTGCGCTTTCCCGGAGTCACCCGCACCGCCACCACGTCGCTGTGCTCCAGGATGCGCCGCAGACCCAGGCCCGCGCCACCACCCGAAGCATCCACCTGCGCCTTCTCACCCCACGCCTTGACCACCCGCACCAACGGTGACACCGACAGGCGGCCGAAGCGGTCCGTCGCCTCCAGCCACGCCCTGCCGTCCGCCACCGCCCAGGACACCAGGCAGCGATCCTCCTCCGCCACCGACTGCACCTGGCCGCGCCGGTGGGCGTACTTCGGCTCGCCGCTCCCGTCCACTGGCGCGTCGAGCAGGGCGTTCACGCCAATCTCATGGACGACATCCGCCACCCGGCTGGCCGCGCTCTTGGAGCCGCCAGCCTGGAGGACGGACTCGGCCGCGCGCTCGCCCAGGGCCGTCACCTCCGCCACGCTGCCCAGCCACGCCACGGACGTGGCGGCCTCCTTGGGGATCAGGGGCTCGCCGCGGAGCAGCGCGCTGAGCAGCCGCGCCTCCCAGGCGGACGGCTGGCCGCCCTCGCGGGTGGCCAGGAGCAGCGCCGGGGGATGGCGTTCCAGGAGCGCGGCGTGGGCGGGGGTGAACCGCCCGTCGAACAGCACCAGCTGCGGCGCCGCGTCGTCACCGCGCCCCAACAACAGGCCGTCCCGGGCCAGCACTCCGGAGGCCTTCTCCAGCGCCTCCGGCGTGAGCGTCGTGTCCGGCGTCAACTTCAGGGGAGCATCCTTCACGGCGGCGACGGTATCCAAACAGGGCCCTAATAATGGAGCCGGACTTCGGTGAAGACGCCCAGCGGCGGGGCGGGGAAGCCGTGGGACTCCTCGTACTTCGCGTTGAAGAGGTTGGTCCCCAACAGCGACACCGCCACGCGCTCGTGGACGTTGAAGCCCACACGCGCGGTCGCGGTGATGTAGCTGGGCAGCTTCACGCGGGTGGTGGTGCCGGCGTTCTCGTCCACCACGAAGCCCGGATCATACCGGGCGCCCACGAACAGGCCATAGAGCTCCACGAAGGCGAACTTGCCGATGTTGGTGCGGCCGCGCAGGTAGACGCGGTGGGTGGGCGCGTAGTCCAGCGGGTAGCCGGCCCCGCCGCCCACCGGCAGCGCCTGGGCGTCCAGGAACTGGTAGGCCACGTCGAAGGACGAGTTGATGGACGGCACCTGCGCCGCGGCTTCCGCCTCGAAGCCCGCCACGCGCGCGTCACCCAGGTTCTTGAACTGGGACGTGGAGCCGAAGAGGAGCTCCTGATTGATGAAGTTGCGGGCGCGGTTGTAGAAGCCCGTGCCCGTCAGGCGCACGCGGCGGTCCAGCGGCCAGAAGTCCACCGCCGCCTCCACCGTGTCCAGCGTCTCCGCGCGCAGGCCCGGGTTGCCCAAGAGCGTCGCGGCGTACATCTGCTGGTTGATGGCCAGCTCCGCCAGCGTGGGCGCGCGGAAGGCGCGGCCGTAGTTGGTGCGCAGCGTGAGCAGCTCCGGGATGGCGTGGAACACGACGCTGGCGCGCGGGGACACCTGGTCCGTCTTCGCCTCCCAGACCTTGGAGGGGATCTGGTAGTTGTCGTAGCGGGCGCCCGCGCCCACCACCAGCCGCTCCGTGATGCGGTACTCGGCGTCCACGAAGCCGCCCAGGATGGTCTGCTTCGTGTCGTCCAGGGTCAGGCCGGGCAGGATGTTCTGGTTGTTCACCTGGTCGGCCTTCACGTCGCCGCCGACGGTGACGGAGAGCTTGTCCAGGGAGAACAGCGCGCGCGCCTCACCGCCGATGCGGCTGCGCTTGCCCAGCGTGTCCTCCAGCGCGCCGGTGATTTCGTTCTCCAGCGTCACGTTGCGGCGCTTGAAGAAGGTGTAGGCCTGGGCGAACACGCGCACGTTGTCCGTCACCTGCTGATCCAGCTGCAGGGCGGCGTTCAGGTTCTGGACGTGCTCGTTGTCCTGCGCGGTGTAGTGGCAGCGGCCGCAGTTGCCCACGGTGGAGATGTTCTGACCGCCGGGCCGGCCGATGTTGCCGTCCGTGAAGTCCGCGTCCAGCGCGAGGGGGCCCACGCGGACCTTGCCGTTCACCTGGTGGACCAGCGAGTCCTCGTTGGTGTCCGTCTGGTTCAGCTGCGGGTTGTTGAAGAGCTGCGGGCCGTCCGAGCCGAAGCCGTAGTAGCCGAGCAGCGCCTCCACCGGGCCGCCGCGGCCGGCGACGTTGGTCTGCAGGCGCCAGGTCTTGTCCTGGCCCGCGAGGATGCGCGCGTCGGCGCCCACGTTCTGGCCCTTGGCGATGAGGTCCGCGGGCTGGCGCTCGATGATGTTGATGACGCCGCTGAAGGCGTTGGAGCCGTAGAGCGAGGAGCCCGGGCCGCGGATGACCTCCACCTGCTTCAGGTTGGTGAGCGGCGTCGTCTCATCCGCGTAGAACTGACCCGTCCACGGGTCCGTCAGCGGACGGCCGTCCTTGAGGAGCAGGAGGCGGTTGGACAGGTAGTTGGAGCCCAGGCCGCGCGCGCTCACCGCCGCCTTGCGCATGGAGCCCCGGCGGCACTCCATGCCGGGGAAGTACTGGATGGCCTCGCAGAGCGAGAACTGGCCGGTGCCTTCCAGCTCCTCCGCGGGAATCCAGGACACCGTGAGGGGCACGTCGGAGATGCGCTGGCTGCGCTTGGACGCCGTGGTGACCACGGCCTCGCTCAGCGCCATGTTGATGTTCTGCTCCAGGTCGTCGCCACCGCCCAGGTCCGGGCCGTCCAGGCCGGAGAGGCTGGAGGGCGGCGGCAGCGCGCGGTCCGAGGTGGGCTCCGTGAAGGGCGCGCGGTCCGGGACGTTGTCCGCCGTGCGCGGCTGCGACGACGGCAGCACCGCGCCGGTCCCCAGCGCCGGGGCGGGCGGCGGGTTGGACGGGATGTCCGACATCAGCGGCCCGTCATACGGCGACGGCGAGGCGGGCGAGGCCACGGGCAAAGGATCCGCGACGGACGGACCCGGGCCGGCCATGGGAGCGGGGGGCGCGGGCTGCGGCTCGGTGGCGAGCGCCGGCTCCTGCGGCGACACGGGCTCGTCCACGGGAACGGGCTCCACGTCCACCGGCGGGGGCGGCGCCTTCGCGCCCCGGCGCGTCTTCGCCGTGCGCGGAGGCTTCGTCCCCGGGGTGGCCTTGGCGCCCGGAGTGGCGGCCTTGGCGCCCGGCGTGGTGGCCGCGCGCTTGCGGGTGGCCTTGGTCCGCGTCTTGGGAGCGGGCTCCTGGGCCTCCTGGGCCTGGGCCGTCTCCACCGTGAAAAGGGCCAGCGCGCAGACCACCAGGGTGAGGCACGCGCGCGCGCCCAGCCGACCGGCAAACCCCTTCACCGCGTTGGTGCGCGATCCACCGTACTCAGTCGAGTCCATCGTTCTCAATTCCACGAGGGGGAAGCAGGGATGTCCGCGGTCGTTGCGCCGGAACCAGAGCCGGTGTGACTGGCAATCGTTCTCAGGGGCGAGTTTCCACCCCTGAACGGTGGCGTTCCGCTCGACTTCTCAAATTACCGCAATAACTCGCCTTAGGCCAAGTCGTGGCTGTCGATCCCGGTGAAACATGCGCACGGCGGCGGGGGCGCCGTGCGCGGATCAGCCCACGGCGCACTCAGTCATCGGGCTGTTCGGCGGAGACGGCCAGGTCGTCCGCGAACGGCGGCAGGGCAGGACCCAGCGACTCGGATTGGACGAGCACGGGCGTCTCCACCCGCAGGTCGGGGGTGTCCGCGAGGACGGGCTGGCGGCGCGGGGGGCCCTGGGTGACGAGCTTGCGGAAGTCCTCGAACTCGCGGCCCTGGATGCGGGCGAAGGCGTCGAACGGGGCGACCGCACCCACGGAGGACAGGGACTGGGACAACGCGTCTCTCCCGCCCTTCAGGTCCACCAGCACGGCGCCCGGCACCCGGCTGCTCTTGAAGAGCACCCGCATGTCCCTGGGCACGTGCGCCACCGGCACGAGCGCGGCCTCCGCGCCCCTGGCCTCCAGCATCTTCACCGCCGACTCCACGTTGGGCACCGGCACCAGCTTGAAGTGCTTCTGGGCATCCAGGTCGCCGCCCAGGACGACGTGGGTGACGAACTTGGGGTCCGCGGAGCCCGCGCCCTTGACCAGCGCCATGCGCTTGCCGGCGAGGTCCTTCACGGTGCCCTTCTGGAGGGAGATGATGGCCCAGCGCTGCTGCGTCTCACCGGCGCGCGGCGCGTACGCCACCGGCTCCGCCTTGGAGCCCAGCTGCACCGCGGCCCAGCCGTCCACCACGGCGAAGTCGATCTGCCCCTCCCCCACCGCCTTGGAGAAGTCCTCGTAGCGGCCGAAGCTCTTGGCGCCCACGGGGCGGCCCAGGCTGGCCTCCAGCTTCTGGGCGAGCGCCTCCGCGTACTGGAAGCGCTCCTGGCCGTCCGACAGCGTGGTGGCGAGGAACACGCCCAGCGTGGCCTTCTTCGGCGCGGCGGACGCGGGGCTGGCAACGGAAACGGCGAACAGCGCGGCGGCGAGCAGGAGGCTCCCCCGCGCGACAAGGGATGGCGTCTTCACGGCGTCTCCTCCGCGACCCCGGTGGCCGGCGTGACGCCCTGCGCGTCACCCAGTCCATAGAGGCCCTGCAGGCGGTCCTTCCATTCCCGCACCTGGGCGGCGCGGGGGCCCGCGCCGGAGGCCAGGTAGCGGCGCCAGGCGTCCACGGCCTCGGCGGGTTCATGCCGGCGCTCCTGCGCGTCGATGCCCAGGTTGAGCGACGCGACAGGCACGGCGGTCTCCAGGCGCTTCCATGCCGCGAGCGCCGAAGCGCTGTCGCCCTGGCGCCAGTCCACGCACGCCAGGTTGTGCTGCACCAGCGCGTCGTCCGGCGTCGCGGCGAGCGCGGCCTTCAGCGCCTTCTGCGACGCCTTCATGTTGCCGGAGGCGTACGCGAGCGCCGCCTCACGCCGCAGCAGCGCGCCGGTGAGGTTGCCCATCCACTTCGGCTGCCCGGGCATGGGCTTCTTCTGGGCGGCGGTGAGCAGCTTGCGCGAGGGCGCGACCTTGCCCTGGCGGTAGAGCACCCACGCGTCCGCGAGCGCGCGCGTGTTGGGCCACGCCCACTCCGGCGCGGGCGTGAGGGAGCGCTTGAGGCCCGCGGTGGCCTCCGCGAACCTCCCCTCCTCCGCGCGCGTGAGCGCCCGGGCGAAGGCGGCCAGCTTCGCCAGGTCCGCGCGCTTGCCGGTGCCCAGGCGGTCCACCGCGTCCAGGTCCCGGTTCGCCGCGGCCGCGTCGCCCGTCTCCAGCTTCGCCAGGGCGCGGCGCACCAGCACGCGGGGCAGGTTCGCCTCCGCCACCTTCGCGGCCGTCTTGGAGGGCCCCGCGTCCGTCAGCCGCTGCACGGCGGCGTCCACCTGGCCCAGCTCCACCTCCGCGAGCGCGGCGCCCGCGGACGCCTCCGCGCGCTGATCCGGCTCCTGGGTGGCCTCACCGGACTGGTTGAACGCGGCGAGCGCTCCTTGCGCGTCGCCACCGCCCAGGCGGGCGTAGCCCAGCAGCAGGTGCTCGCGCCAGGTCACGCCCGGCAGCGTCACCGCGCCCTCCAGCACCTTGCGGGCCTCCGCGAACTGGCGGCTGTCCAGGAGCGCCGCGCCCAGCCGGCGGGCCATGGGCACGGAGCGGTCCAGGTCATACGCGCGGCGCAGGTCGCGCACGGCGTCTTCCAGGCGCTGGGTGCCGGCGCGATCCCGCGCGCGGTGGGCCAGGGCCCGGGCCAGCCACTGCTTCGCGCCGGGGTGGCCGGGTTCGACCTGGAGCGCGCTGCCGTAGTCCTCGATGGCCTGATCCCACTGGCCGGTGGCGAAGTGATCCGCGCCCAGCAGCATGTGGCCCAGCGCCTGGCGCGGGGCCATCTCCACCACGCGCCGGTGCACCTCCACCGCGCGCTGGTAGCGGCCGGCGCGGCGGTTGACGGAGCCCAGCGTCGCCCACAGCTCCAGGCTGCCGCCGCCCGACTTCACGGCGGACTCCAGGAACTGGATGGCCTCTTCGTGGCGCGCCTGCGCCTGGAGCGCCTTGCCCACGGCGATCTGCCCCATCAGCAGGCCCGGCTGCAGCTCCAGCACCTTGCGGAACTCCGCCTCCGCCTGCGCGGGCTGCTTCTGCGCGAGCCGCACGTCACCCAGCAAGAGGTGCGCGGCGGGCGTGGAGCCCAGCTTCATCAAGGCGGTGGCCTGCAGGTCCGCGCGCGGCACGTCGCCGGCGGCCAGGTACAGGCGCGCGAGGCGCTCCTTCGGCTCCGCCACCTGCGGGAACTTCGTCACCAGCCGCTCCAGGAGCGCGCGGGACTCCGGCGCGTGGCCTTCCATCTCCAGCACGGCCGCGAGGCCGATCTGCGCGGTCGCCGACTCGGCCCGGCCGGCCTGCGCCTTCTCGAACGAGGCGCGCGCGGCACCAGCGTCCCGGCGGATGAGGTGCGCCTTGCCCAGGAGTTCGTGGATCTGGAAGTCGTTGCCCGCGAGCTTCTCCGGACGCAGCACCAGGTAGCGCTGCAGCCGCGTCACGGCCCGGTTCCCGTCCTGGACGTACAGGTAGTAGCTGGCCAGGTAGTAGTGGACGATGAGGTGGTCCGGCTGATCCGCGGCGGCCACCTGCTCCAGCACCGGCACCGCCTCCTGGAAGCGGCGCAGCTTGAAGTACGCGGTGCCCAGCGGGTACGCGAGCGACAGGTCCTGCGGGTTCTGCGCGAACACCGGCGCAAGGCGCGTGGCCGTGCGCTGGAAGTCCTGGAGCGCGTTGGCGGCGCTGCCCAGGCCCGCGGCGGCGAACACGGACTGCGGCTCCTGCGTGAGCGCCTGCTCGAAGAGCTGGAGCGCCTTGGTGAACTTCTCCTGCGCCTCCTTCTTGTCGCCCTTGGCGAGGGCGGCGTTGGCGGACACGAGGGTCTGCTCGCCCTGCTCCGTCATGCGCTGCGCCTCGGTGGCGGGCGGTGGGCGGAACTGGGCGAGCGCCGCCGGCGGGCCGGCCAGGGTGGCCAGCAGGGCGAGCGCGGTGCAGACGCGGCGCGGGGAACGGTTGAATGGGCGCATGCGGTTCGTCACGGAGAGGGGGCGGGGCTGAATTCGGCGACGATGACGGTGATGTCGTCGCGCTGGGGCTGGCCGGCGCTGTACGCGCGCACGTCCGCGAGGAGCGCGTCGCGAAGGGCATCGGCGGGGAGGTGGGCGTGGGTCTGGAGCGCGGCGGCCAGCCGCTGCGTCCCGTAGAGCCGGTTGGCGCCGTCGCGCGCCTCGGTGAGGCCGTCCGTGTACCAGACGATGATGTCGCCGGGGCTCAGCTGCGCCTGGCGCGACGTGAACTGCGACGCCACGTTCGCGCCCAGCAGCGGACCGCGCGCCGGCAGCGACGCCATCTGCCGCGTGTTCCGGTTGTAGATGGCCGCCGCCGGGTGGGCGCCCGCCGCGTAGTCGATGCTGCCGCTGTACACGTCGATGACCGCGAGCGCGCTGGACATCTGGTGCTCGCCGCGGCCCACGTTGGCCAGCGTCACGTTGAGCGCGGTGATCAGCATCTGCGCGTGCACCTGCGACGGCTCGCGCAGCGTCATGGCGGAGGCGAAGCCGCTGGTGGCGCTGGTGGCGACCAGCGACGTGGACAGACCGTGGCCCGTCACGTCTCCGATGCCAATCACCACGCGCCGATCATCCAGCGCGGCGCGGAACCACCAGTCGCCGCCGCACGCGTCCGCGGGCACCACCAGTCCGGCGAGCCGCAGCGGCCCCACCGTCACGGCCTCGCGGCCCGGCAGCAGCGTCTCCTGCACCGTGCGCGCGAGCGACACCTCGCGCTCCAGCTGCGCCTTGGCGCGGACGTCCTCCAGCAGGACCTTGATGCGCTCCGCCATGTGGTTGAACACCACGCCCAGCGTCGTCACCTCGCGGCCCGCGCCCGGCGCCGTGCCCGCGCGCGCGCCCAGGTCACCGGCGGCCAGCTGCATCACGCGGTGGGTGAGCACGCCCAGCGGCTTGGTGATGCGGCGGCTCTGGAACGCGGCCAGCACGCCGGCCAGCACCACGAAGCCCAGGCCCAGCCCCACGATGCGCAGCGTGTTGGCGCGCACGGAGGCGCGGTTGTTCTCCTCCAGCTCGTGCAGCTGCTTCTGCAGGTCCTCCAGCGAGTAGCTGATGACCACCACGCCCTTGCCGGACTGCGAGCCGTAGTCGAGCGGCTCCTGGAACTCGAAGACGGGCTGGCCGTTGAAGAAGGCGCTGGCCCAGCGGCGCTCCGCGGTGCGGCCTCCGGAGGACTCGCCCAGCCTGGCGGCCGGGTCGCTGTCCGCGACGAGCTGCCCGTCCGCGTCGAACATCTGCACGCGCAGGATGTTGTGGTTGTCCGCGATGATGGAGCGCGCCACCTCCGTGAGGAACGCGTAGTTGTTGTCACGCAGGCTGGTGGCGGAGGTGAGCGCCAGCGTGTGGCTCACTGTCTGGCCCAGCTCGCGCGCCTGGGACTGGAGCCGCTGCGTGAAGCGGTCCGACGTCGCGGTGAGCTGCGCCTCCGTCGTCTTCGCGGACAGCGCGGCCAGCAGGCCTACAATCACGATGACCAGCGCGCCCGTGGTGAGCAGCAGCAGCTGATCCAACCGCAGCCCGCGGATGGCCGCCACGTTGGGCAGCTCGCCGGCCTCCATGGGCGCGATGACCGTGCTCGTGGGCTCCGCGGCCGGCAGCCCCAGCGCACCGGTCAGCCGGGTGGCCGTGTTCTCGCCGCGCAGGGCGGTGAGCTCCCGGGAATGGGTGCCGGTGTACTCCGGAGGAGGAGGCGGGGTGCCGGGCGCCGCATCGGACGCATCAGGAGATTCGGGCACGGGGTCGAGGCGCGTGTTCGTACGGGACAAAGGCAGACCTGAGGGAGCCCGCGTCGGAAGTACGCGGTCGGGGCGGGGCGGACTCTATCTCACTTCCTGATTGACGCGAGGAGTCCACCTGTCGGGCGACTCCCTGGGGCCGCTCCCTCACCCGGTCCCCCAACAGCCGTGCGATCAGCCCGGACCCGGAGCGTCCGCTCCCCCTGGGAAGCAGCACGTCATGGGGGCATGGATGAGTTCCGCTCATTGCCGCGTCGCGCCACCCGGGGGCCGAACGGTGATGGCGAACACCCGTGACATCAGGGTCCTTGAGTCGCGAGGCCGCGTTCGGAGTATAGGGGCGTCCCTTTCTTTCCCCTTCGAGGTCCTCCGCCCGTGTCACGGCCCCGGTTGATCAAAGAAAACTCCGCGCCGCTCTCCCTGCCCCGAGAGCAGCTCATCCGCATCCATGACCTGATGGTGAAGGCGCGCGTCCTGGAGGAGCGCCTGATCCAGATGTACAAGCAGGGCCACGGCTACTTCTGGATCGGCGGTCCCGGTGAGGAGGCGTTCAACGTCCCCCTGGGCCTGCTGATGAAGGTCGGCGAGGGCCCGGCCTACGACTACCTGCACGCGCACTACCGCCAGTCCGCGACGCTGCTCGCCATGGGCGAGGAGCCCATCGGGGCGCTGCGGCAGATGAAGAACACGGCCACGGACCCCTACTCCGGCGGCCGCAACTTCGCGGGCCACTTCAGCCGGCGCTCGAAGAACATCGCGCCGGTCACCTCCCCCATCGAGGTGCAGTACGCCGTCGCGCCGGGCACGGCCATGGCCCAGAAGCGGCATGGCGGCGACGGCATCACCATCGTCACCGGCGGCGACGCGGGCACGGCCGAGGGCGACTTCGCCAGCTGCCTCATCTGGAGCAGCCGCCCGGCCAACCCGCTGCCCATCCTGATCATCGTCACCAACAACAAGTGGGGCATCAGCACCACTTCGGACGGCCAGCACGGCGAGACGAACATCAGCGACCGCGCGCGCGCCTTCAACATCCAGGCGAAGACCATCAACGGCAATGATCCGGTGGAGTCCTACCAGGAGCTCCAGGCCGCGATGGAGTACGTGCGCAAGGAGCGCAAGCCCTTCTTCATCGAGGCGCGCGTGTCGCGCCTGTACGGGCACTCGTCCGCGTCCGGCGCCAACTTCGTGAACGAGGAGCAGGACTGCCTGCGCCTCTTCGAAGCGCGGCTGGAGCAGGAAGGCGTCCTCAGCCGCGAGCAGATGGACGAGGCGCGCAACCGGTACTCGGAGGAGCTGGCCGCCGCGGCGCGCACCGTGCGTGACGAGCCGCAGCCCTCTGGCGACTCCATCTGGGAACACATCTACGCGGAGAAGAAATAACCATGGCGAACATGGCACAGGCCATCCGCATGGCCCTGCACTACGCGGAAGAGAACCTGGGCGTCACCGACATCTTCGGCGAGGACGTGGGCGCCCCGCTGGGCGGCGTCTTCACCTGCACGCAGGGCCTGAAGACGGCGTGGAACAGCCCCCTGGACGAGCGCGGCATCATCGGCGCGGCCATGGGTCTGGCGATGGCGGGCCACCGCCCGGTCGCGGAGATCCAGTTCTGCGACTACATCTACAACACCATCGACCTGCTCAAGCTGGCGGGCAACACGCACTGGTCCACGAACGGTGACTGGGCGGTGCCCATGGTGGTGCGCACGCCCGTGGGCAGCGGCATCCGCGGGTCGCTGTACCACTCGCATTCCTTCGACGCGACGATGACGCACATCCCCGGCTGGAAGGTCGTCATGCCCTCCACGCCGCTGGACGCGTACGGCCTGCTCATCTCCGCGTGCCAGGACCCCAACCCCGTCATGTTCCTGGAGCCCAAGGCGCTCTTGCGCGTGAAGGGCGAGGAGCGCATCCCCGGCGAGCCCGACGACGACCGCGCGCTGTCGAAGATGATCGACGCGCCCCTGGGGGACCGCACGCAGTGGAGGCCCCAGTGGCCCCTGGTGGAGGCGTTCGCCATCCCCATTGGCAAGGGCAAGCTCGTGCGCGAGGGCACCCAGGCCACGGTCATCAGCTACGGCCGCACCATGCCCCTGTGCATCAAGGCCGCCGCGCAGCTGGCGGAGGAGGGCCTGAGCGTGGAGGTCATCGACCTGCGCTCGCTCTGGCCGTACGACTGGGAGATGATCAAGGCCTCCGTCCAGAAGACGGGCCGCGTGCTCTTCGTCAACGAGGACACGGAGGTCACCAACTTCGGCGAGCACCTGCTCCGTCGCACCGTGGAGGAGCTCTTCTACTCGCTGCTCGCGCCGCCCCGGCTGGTCGCCGGCAAGTTCGTCCCGGGCATCGGCCTGGCGGACGCGCTGGAGATGGCGTCCGTGCCGCAGCAGAACGACATCACCACCGCCCTGCGCTCGCTCTGCCAGGAGCAGCCGTAGGCCTGCTCGGGTTCCACCCACACCGCAGAAAGACATCCGGGCCGCCGTTCCTCTTTGGAGGCCGGCGGCCCAGTCGTTAGAATCCCAACTTCCGTGTCCCAGCCCATCGTCCGCACCATGACCCCCGCCCCAGACGCCAACGCCTTCCGCATCCGCCGCGCGCGTCGCGGTGACGCCGAGGTCATGGCCCAGCTGCTGCGCGAGCTGGGCTACCCCCAGGGCACCGATCAGCAGACGGTGCACTGGGTCATCAGCCATCCGGAGATTGAGATCTTCGTCGCGGGAGACCCCCAGGACCGCGCGGTGGGCATGGTGTCCTTCTCCCACCGGCCGCAGCTGCGGCTGCGCGGGCGCGTGGCCACCGTGGACGAGCTGGTGGTGTCCGAGGGCTGGCGCCGCCGGGGCGTGGGCCGCGCGCTGCTCGCGCAGGTGGCGCAGCGGGGCAAGGTGCTGAGCGTGAAGCAGCTGCAGCTCATCGCCCCCATCAACGTCACGGACGAGACGCGCGCCTTCTACCGGGCGTGCGGCTACGTGGAAGGTGACTCCGGGGTGTTCCGCCACTCGGAGTACGAGCCCCAGAAGTAGCGGGGGTGCCGCGAGGGCCCGGCATCCTGGCCGGGCGCCTCCCGCGGCGAAGGCAGCTTCAGCGCTTGAAGCTCGCGATGACGCGGCGCAGGCGCTCGTGGTCCTCTTCGCTCACGTCGATGAAGCGCACGCCGATGGCCTCCGCCTCGTCGCGCACCCAGGCGACGACGCCGATGAGGTGGAACTCCTCCCCGTCGATGACCATGGCCAGCCGCACCTGCGCGCCCACGTCGTAGGACTTGCGCGTGCGCAGGCACAGGCCGCCGGCGGACACATTCAGGGAGTAGGCCCGCAGCGCACGCGCCGCGTCCTCCATCTGCTCGAAGCGCACTTCGAACCGCGCCGCCACGCGCTCCTCGGCGCGACGGTTCATGTACGGGTCTGGCTCCACCGGCCCATCCAACTTCGTGTTCATGCGCACCCTGACCCCCTCGGTTCTCGGACCGGAAGTGTCGGCTGGTTTCCAGGCCCGGTTCAAGGGCCCCCGGACAACGGAATCGCTCGTGTAAGTCCCAGGCTACTTCGACGCCAGGAGTTTCCGGATGAGTGCACGTCTCGTGTTGTTGGGTGGAGCCTTGATGCTGGGGCTGTGGGTGGCGGGCTGCGATGACGGCGAGACTGTCGTCCCGCCAACGGATGGCGGGACGACCCTGGATTCCGGGACAGACGCCGGAGATTCCGGGGCTGTCGATGCTGGTGATGGCGGCGGCGGTGGAAGCTCCGGCTTCGCGTGCAACGTGGCGAAGCAGGAGGGCTGCGCCGCGGGCCAGAGCTGTCTGTACACGGACCTGACGGATGGCGGCACGGGCAGCCAGTGCTTCGAGGCCGCGTGCGACGTGGTCCGCCAGGACTGTCCGTCCGGGCAGCGGTGCACCTACGTGGGAACGGATGGCGGCACCACCGCGCGCCAGTGCGTCGCGGCGGGCACCGCCACGGAGGGCGCGCCGTGCACGCTGGCCGAGTCGCCTCCGGGCCAGACGTACGACACGTGCGCGGCGGGCCTGTACTGCAAGGACGAGTCGCAGGACGACGGCGGCACGGGCTTCTTCTGCCGCAAGCTGTGCCACGCGCTGTCCGACTGCGGCTCCGGCGAGTGCAACACCGTGCTGCGGCTGTCCGGCACGCGCGAGCTGCCGCTGGTGTGCGGCCCCGCGTCCGCGCGGTGCGATCCGTTCGCGCAGGACTGCGAGGGCCCGCTGGCCTGCTACCCCGCCGCCAACGGCGCGGTGTGCGCGGGCCAGGGGGCGCTGACGGAAGGCGCCGCGTGCGAGTTCAGCAACCAGTGTTCACGGGGCAGCACCTGCGTGATGACCGGCGGCGGCGGCGGCACATGCCGGACGCTGTGCCGCATGCCCGCGGGCTCACCGGGGTGCGCGAACGGCGCGACCTGCCGGACCATCAACAACAACAACAGCGACGTGGGGGCCTGCGTGCCGTAGGCAACGGATTGCCCACGGAAGGAAGCGCCCCTGCCCGGGGTGGCGAGCGCGCGGGTCTTCCAGGGGCCCGGCCCGCCACCTCCTGGGAGCAGTCCCGCGCTGGTCGTGCCCGCCTGGGGGATGTCCGCGGTCCGCGGCGATTGGCGCGCGCCATGAAACCCCGGGTCGCCACGCGGGCACATCGTGCACATTGTCTTGCGCCGGGAGGTCGTGGGCATGGGTCTGAGGAAGGCGCTTCGCTGGGGGTACTTCGGGGCCCTGGGCGTGCTGGTGGGGTGTGGAGGCATGGATGACGGCCGCTCGCCGGAGGAGGCCTCCGGGCCGGGCCGCACGGACGCGGAGGTGACCGCGCCCGCCGCCACGGAGTCCGTGGAGGCCGCCCCCGCGCTGACGCTGCATGACGGGCACCAGGTGCAGGCCACCCCGCCCGTGGCGCCCCTGCCCGCCGGGTTCCAGCCCGCCTTCCATCAATCGCTGCGCGAATCCGTCTCCGTGGAGAGCTTCACCACGTACCGGATCAAGGTGCCCCTGGGGCGCGCGGGCAGCCGCGTGCGCGTCACCTTCCGCTCCGGCGACGGCGGCCTGACGCTGCAGCGGGCCACGGTGGCGAAGGCCGGCGCCAATGGCGCGCTGGACTCCGCGCCGGTGGCGCTCACCTTCGGCGGCAACGCGGGCTTCACCACGGGCACGCGCACGCTGGTGACGTCGGATCCGGTCGCGTTCCCGGTGGGCTTCCGCGACGAGGTGGCCATCTCCTTCGAGGTGAAGGGCGCGCTGGGCAAGAGCCGCATCCAGGCGCTCCCGGACAGTTGGGTGAGGACCGGCGCCTACGCGACGACGCAGGGCGCGCTGGGCGGCCAGGCGTGGGAGTACGCCACGGGCGTGGCGACGGTGGACGTGGAAGGCGCGCCGGGCCGGGCCTTCGTCGCCATTGGAGACAGCATCACGGAGGGCTACACGGGCACGTGGAACGACACGCGCAACGCGTGGCCGTCCCGCGTGGAGAAGCTGCTCGGGGTGCCGGTGGTGAACTCGGGCGCGTCCGGACAGGGCTTCTGGGACGCGAACCTCCAGCTGCAGCAGGAGGTGCTCTCCCTGCAGGGCGTCACCGACTGCATCGTCCTGCTGGGCATCAATGACATGGCCGCGGAGGGCATGACGATGCCGAAGCTGCAGCAGCGCATGACGCAGCTGCTGGATCAGCTCCAGCCCATGTGCAAGCTGTGGGTGAGCACGCTCCTGCCCAAGGAGAAGATGGGCGCGGACGGCGGGGACTTCGAGCTGATGAAGGCCCAGCGCCACGAGTTCAACGCGTGGCTGCGCTCCCTGACGCGCGCGCAGCTCATCGACCTGGAGGCCGTGACGCGGCAGCCGGGCAACGTGGACCTCTTCATCGACGGGCTGGAGGTGGACGGCATCCACCCGTCCGTGGAGGGCCACCGGGTGATGGCGGACGAGGTGGCGCGGACCCTCAAGGCGAAGGGCGGCCTGTAGCGCCTGCCCGGCGGGAAAGCGCACGGAGGGTTTGAATAGGTTCGCGGGCGTTGCGTCCAGGCGGTGTTCCCGTCTTCCCCAACTCCCGGAGCTTCCCCCCATGCGCGCCCTTCCCGCCGCCCTCGCCATCGCCTGCCTCGCCCTGCCCTCGCTTGCCCACGCGGCATCGCTGCGGTGTGGCAACAAGCTCGTGTCGGAAGGGGCCTCGCAGGCGGACGCGGTGGCGAAGTGCGGCCAGCCCGTGTCGACCGAGACCAAGCGCGAGCGCGTGACCACCAGGTCCCGGGATGGCGGGCGGGACGGGTCGCGCCGCGGGGATTCCTCCACGGAGGTGTCGTCCTCGAGCAGCGTGGAGGAGTGGACCTACAACTTCGGGCCCAACCGGCTCACGCAGATCGCCATCTTCCGCGACGGCCTGCTGGTGGACGTGCGCAGCGGTGGCTACGGCTACTGAGGCCCCAGGTGCTGCTCCAGCGCGAGCGGCCAGTCCGTGTTCCCTGCCTTTGCCTACTCCTCGGAGCGTCCCCCATGCGCACCCTCTCCGCCGCTCTCGCCGTCGCCTGCCTCGCCCTGCCCTCCCTCGTCCACGCGTCCGCGCTGCGCTGTGACAACAAGATCGTGTCGGAAGGAGCTTCGCAGACGGACGCGCTGGCCAAGTGCGGCCAGCCCGTGACGAAGCAGAGCAAGACGGAGTACGTGACCCGCAAGGTCAAGGAAGGGGCGCGGGGAGACACGCGCTACGGGGAGGCCTCCACGGAGGTCACCACCTCCACGACCGTGGAGGAGTGGACCTACAACTTCGGGCCCCACCGGTTCATGCAGGTCGCCATCTTCCGCGACGGCCGGCTGGTGGACGTGCGCAGCGGCTCCTACGGCTACTGAGGCCCCAGGTGCTGCTCCAGCAGCTGGCGCATGAACGCCGGCCGCTGACGCAGCGTCTCCCGGAAGGACTCGAGGTTCGCGCGCCAGGCCTCCACGGAGGCCGGCTGGCTCCAGCGCGCCACCTGCTCAGGCATCTCCAGCGCGAGCGCCTCCGCCGCCGCGTCCAGGGCCGCCGTCACCCGCTCCTCGGCGAAGGTGTGCTCGGTGTGCCAGAGGAAGCGCTCGACGAAGCGGGCCTTGAACTCCGGCGACTCGAGCAGGCCCCTCAAGAGCAGCGTGGACCAGGCCCCCACCCCTGATTGGGCGTCCAGCACGCGCCCCAGGCTGTCCTGAGCCGGGCCGGCGGCCAGGGCGAAGTCCAGGTCGTACACGAGCCAGCGCCAACGGCCGTCGTGGCCCAGGGGCGCGTCCGGTTCGAGCTTCTTCGTGCGCAGCCGCCAGAACTTCACGTTGTTCTCCGGCCAGTCCGTGTTGCCCAGGTAGAGCTGCGCGACCTGGTATTCGATGAAGTCCTCCACGTCCATCCGCGCGCGCACCCAGGAGTCATGCTCCGGCACCGTCAGGTCGTGCGTCGCCACGTAGTCGACGAGCTCCTGGTAGGGCTGCGCGTCCCCCTCCTCTCCCACGTCCAGGATCCCGGAGCCCTCCAGGATGACGGCCTTCTTGCGGTCCACGCCGTAGTGCGACGCCAGGTAGTACTCGTCCAGGCGCTCGCGCAGCTCGTGCAGGCCCCAGTACTCGCCGTTGAGGAACACGAGCGTGGGACGGCAGGCCTGGAGCGCGAGCCGTGTCTCGGCCAGCAGGCCCTGCAGCACGCAGTCGCGCAGCTTGGTGACGCCCTGGTCCTGTCCGGACGTGCGCACGATCATCCGGGTGAACTCCGTCACCGGGGAGCCGGGGAACACCGGCCCCGCGAACGTCTTCGGGCCGTAGTCCTCCTTCGCGTACAGCCGCAGACTCTTCTGCGGCATCACCGCGCTGCCCGTGCCGTGGATGCGCACGCCCGCGTCCTGGGCGAACACGCGCTGGCCAGAGGTCTCGAACCACTCCACGTGGACGGGGCGCTCCCACTCCTTGCCGTTCTGCAGGTAGTTGGCCGCGAACGGATCCTCGGGCCGGGCCTCGGCGGCGAGGCCCGGAACGTAGATGCCCGTCACCGGGTCGAAGAAGTTCGCCGCGTCGGTGACCAGCGACAGCACTGGCAGTGAGTACGGCCCACGGCCAATGACGAACGTGCGCGTGCGGACCGGCCCCACCGGCTCAGCGCCCGCGAACTGCCGGTAGCGCACCACCGCGACCTGCGGCGGCGCTTCCAGCGGCGCGACCCACCGCAAGGCCTCCTCGGCATCGGGCTTCGTCGTGGGGATGAAGGACCACCGCACCGGAGGCGTGGAGCGCGCCAGCAGCGCGATGGGAGCGGTGTAGCGCGACGACGCGGGCGTGGGCGTGGAGCCGTCCCGCGTGAAGTACGTCCGCACCCCCGGGGCCGTGGGCAACGCCAGCAGCGTCTCCGGCTGATAGAGCCCGGGCCGCGCGTCGAACGCCAGGTGCTGGAAGTCGACGCGGGCTCGCGCCTCCGAGCCCTGCTTGTCGCGCGCCACCACCTCCAGCCCCAGCGCGCGCCGGCCCGGCCACCAGGGCAGGCTCCAGCGGCCACTGTCGAGGTCGGCGTGGCCCAGGAAGCGCCCGTCCTCGTACACCTCCACCCGTGACGTGCCGGCGTCGCTCGCCACCGTGCCGAACAGCCGGTTCGTGTCCGGTTCGTGCCCGTCGATGGTGACGCGAGGCCCGGAGTGCGGTGGGAGCTCGGCCTCATTCAGCCGCCGCTCGGGCGCGGGCTCACAGCCGGACCCGGCGACGACGAGGAGACCCAGGAAGAAGGACGCGAGGAGACGGAGACGCATGAGGGTCCCCGTCCTGTACCAGACAATGCTTTGACCTCACACCGCCCTGTGACACGGCGCGGCGGGCGGCCCCTTCCCTCAGGCGGGGGGCGCGGTGGCTTCGAGCAGGCCGTGCTTCTGGAGGAGCGCGGCCAGCGCGGGCGGCGCGAGCATCCAGTCCTCGCGCGTGGGCACCCAGCGCACGGGGGCTCCGGCGGCGGCGAGCCGCGCGTTCACCTCCGCGATCATCGGGGCGAAGGTGGGCTGGGGCACGTCCCAGCTGCCCACTCCCGCCTGGACCTCCACGGCCCCGGGCTCCACGCGCACCGCGGGCTGGCCCTGCACCGGCTGGATGGCGAACCCCGGAAGGTACGGCTGCATGGCGGCGGACAGGCGCTCCAGCAGCGTCGGGTCCTCGAAGGGGTGGGCGCCCTCCAGGTCGAAGAAGGTGGGCAGCTGCGCCTGGAGCTCGTCGCGCAGCGGGTTGTCCTTGCTGTCGCGCCAGGAGTGTTCCGCCAGGACGCGGGCCTCGTGGGGGATGCGGATCTCCCAGCGCTCCAGGAGCGCGAGCAGCTCCGCCACGCGCTCCACCTCCTCCCAGGGCGGCTCCACGCGCGCAAGCCAGGCCACCTCCGACACCGTCTGGCCACGGCGGAGGCCGGTCACCCGGTCCCCCTTGCGCAGCTGGAAGGGCGGAGCCTGGGTGAACTCCGGATCCGGATAGAGGGCGGTGTGCAGCAACCCCGAGCCCTCTTCCGGGCGCACGCGCGCGAAGCCGTGCTTGGGGTTGATCTCCTCCACGACGAACGTCTCCTGGGCCATGGTCTCTTCTCTAACCGGTGTTCCGCATGCCCGCAGCGATGCCGTTGAGCGCCAGGAGGAGCGGCCGGTCGCACTCCGCGTCCCCGTCCCGCTTGCGCTTGAGCAGCTCCACCTGGAGGAAGGACATGGGGTCCACGTAGGGGTTGCGCAGCGCGATGCTCCGCTGGAGCTGCGGGTTGTTGTCCAGAAGCTTCGCCTCGCCCGTGAGCGACTTCACCGCGCGGCGCGTGCGCGAGTGCTCCTGCTGGATGCGCAGCCACAGGGGCCGCGTGGCCGCGGGGGCCAGCTTCGCGTACCGCGCCGCGATGGCCATGTCCGTCTTGGCCAGCACCATGGTCACGTTGTCGATGACCGCGCGGAAGAAGGGCCACTCCTTGTACATGCGCTGCAGGAGCGCCGCGCCCTCCGGCGTGGCCGAGTACTCCTCCAGCGCGCTGCCCACGCCGTACCAGGCCGGGAGGATGGCGCGCGTCTGCGTCCACGCGAAGCTCCACGGGATGGCGCGCAGCGTGTCCAGCCCGCCCGCCTTGCGCTTGCTGGGGCGAGAGCCGATGGGCAGCGCGGAGATTTCATCCACGGGCGTGCCCTTCATGAAGAACTCCACGAAGCCCGGGTCCTCCCAGACGAGCCCGCGGTACGCCTTGCGGCCGGACTCCGCCAGCGCGTCGAAGGCGGCGCGGAAGGAGGACTCGTCCTCCGGGGACGGGCGCGGCTGCGCGTCCAGCGTGTGCAGGAGCACGCCGCCCACCACCAGCTCCAGCGTGCGCTGGGTGAGCTCCGGGCGCGCGTACTTGTGGTCCATCGCCTCGCCCTGCTCGGTGGCCTTGTAGGCGCCGGCCACCGTGCCCGGCGGCAGCGCGAGGATGGCCGTCTGGGCGGGGCCGCCGCCGCGCGCCACCGTCTCCCCGCGGCCGTGGAACAGGCGCAGGGGCACGTCGTTCTCGTCCGCCACCTGCGTGAGCGCCACCTGGGCGCGGTACAGCGCGGCGCTCGCGGCGAGCAGGCCCACCTCCTTGCCGGAGTCGCTGTAGCCCACCATCACCTCCTGCACCCCGCGGCCCTTCAGGTGCTGGCGGTACTCCGGATGCGCGAAGAGCTGGCGCAGCACGTCCGGCCCGCCGTCCAGCGCGCCCAGCTGCTCGAAGAGGGGCGCCACGTCCACGGTGGCGCACTGCCGCTCCGGGTCCCAGAGCCCCGCGTGCTTCAGGCACTGGAAGGCCGCCAGCACGTCCTCCGCGGTGGAGGCCATGGAGAGGATGAGCGTGCGGCACACGGACTCGCCGCCCTCGTCCTGGCCCTCGCGCAGCTTCGCCAGCACCTCCAACAGCCGCTGGCCGCCCTCGGTGGGGGCCGGTCCGCCGTTGAAGGACGCCGCCGCGCTCACCGCGTCCTCCGCGGGGGCCCGAATCTCCAGTTCGCCCAGGCCCAGGCCCAGCGCGCGCACGCGCTCGGACATGCGGCGCACCTCGCGCAGGCCCGCGTGCTCCGCTCTCGCCGCGAAGAGCGACCGCTCCAGCACCGCCAGGTCATCCCCCAGCGCCTCCGGGGAGCGGTAGGCACCGGCAGGCAGCGTGGACTCCTTCCCCTGCCGCCGCGCGAGCACGTGCTCCAGCGCCAGCGTCAGCCGCTCCTCCATGAAGCGCAGCTTGCGGCGCCACGGCTCGCCCAGCGTGCGCGGCCCCTGCTGCCTGGCCACGTCCGGCAGCGCCTTCGCGTCCTCGTCCAGCGAGCGCTCCAGCTCCTGCGTGGGGCGCGCGTGCCGCTCCGACTGGGACAGCATCCCGCCCAGCCGCTCCACGTCGCGCAGGAGCAGCCGCAGTCCCCGGGCGCGGTGCGCGCGCAGCGTGTCCGCGAACACCTCCGGCGTCACCAGCGGGTTGCCGTCCATGTCGCCGCCCACCCACGAGTGCACGCGCACGGGCGTGTCCAGCGCGCCCAGGGGCTCGCCGTAGGCGCGCTCGAAGGCCCAGTCCAGCGCCTCCGGCAGCCGGGCCACCGGCTCCGACAGCATCTCCTCCACGTACCAGTGGACGTTCTTCACCTCGTCGCCCACGGTGGGGCGCTCGCGGCGCAGCTCGTCCGTCTGCCACAGCGCCGTAATCTCCTCGCGCATGGCGGTGAGGTTCGCGGCGGACTCGCGCGGGGTGAGCGCGCACCGGTCGCGCTCCTCCAGCAGCTGCGACAGCCGGTAGAGCTTCTCCAGCAGCGTGCGGCGCACCGCCTGGGTCGGGTGCGCGGTGAAGGTCAGCGTCACCTTCAGCGTCCCCAGCGTCTCACGCACCTTGTCGGCGCTGACGCCCGCGGCCTTCAGCGCCAGCAGCGTGGACTCCAGCGACCCCTTCTGGGGCCGGGTGGCGGTGGGGCTCGCGTGGGCCCGCGCGCGGCGGATGCGGTGGTGCTGCTCAGCAAGGTTCACCAGCTGGAAGTAGACGGAGAAGGCGCGCAGCACCGGCTCCACCTGCTCCGACGGCAGCCGCCGCAGCACCGCCGCCAGCTCCGCCGCCGCGGCGCGTCGTCCGGCCACCGGGCCCCGCCGGCGCTGGATGGCCAGGTGGCGGACCTCCTCCTCCTTGTCGAACAGGGCCTGCCCCTCCTGTTCCACCAACACCTCACCCAACAGCCGGCCCAAGAGCCGGACATCCCGCCGCAGCGGGGGATCCACGGGACGTGTACGCGCCATAACGGACCGGAACCGTAGTCCTTGGGCCCCCCACCGCCCCTACCCATTCTCGGGATTTCGACCGCCAGCGGACGGATGACCCACTCCGTCCTTGTAGGAAAAATTCAACCTCCCGGTCTTCCCAAAGGGTCAGGCCTTCCACTACAAAGTGGGCACTCCCGGACCCCGCCGGGATGTCTGACCTGACCCTAAGGAGTGGCAATGCGGAAAAACCCGTCTTGGCTGGCCGTGGGCCTGCTCGCACTCGCGGCGCCGTCCGCGTACGCGGAGCGTGCGTGGTACGAGAAGCCGCAACCGGACGTCGCCGCGCCGTCGGCATCGCTGCGCAAGTCAGTGGTTCAGGACATCACGGATGACCTGCCCCACCGTCTGGGTGAGCAGCAGAAGGAGCTCAAGGCCCAGGCGCTGAAGATGCGCCTGGAGGGTCGCGGGCAGCCGGGCCGGGTGCAGAAGCTGGCCAACGGCAAGTTCGTGGAGCTGGAGCTGCAGCGCACGGACCGCATCTTCGTCATCCTGGTGGAGTACGGGACGCAGATCCACCCGGTGTTCGGCAACCCCACCACCAACCCGGGCGGCAACATCCCCGGCCCGCTGCACAACGAGATTCCGGCCCCTGACCGCTCGGTGGACAACACCACCATCTGGCAGCCGGACTACGACCGGGCGCACTTCGAGAAGCTCTACTTCGACACCACTCCGGGCGTGGACTCGGTGGCGAACTTCTACAAGGCCGCGTCCTCCGGCCGCTACACCGTGTCCGGCACGGTGTCTGAGTGGGTGAAGGTGCCGTACAACGCCGCCCGCTACGGCAACAACCTGTGCGGCAGCTCCAGCTGCTCCAACTCCGTGTGGCCGCTCATCAGCGACGCCATCAAGGCGTGGACCAACGCCCAGGTGGCCGCCGGCAAGACGCCCGCGGAGATCAAGGCGTACCTGGACACGTTCGACACGTGGGACCGGTACGACTACGACGGCGACGGCAACTTCGACGAGCCGGACGGCTACATCGACCACTTCCAGATCGTCCACGCCGGCATGGGTGAGGAGGTCGGCGGCGGCGCGCAGGGCCCCAACGCCGTGTGGAGCCACCGCTGGTTCGCGTACAGCAACGGCACGAGCCCGGATGGCATCGGCCCCGCGTACAACCAGAACGGCGGCACGCGCTTCGCGACGGGAATCGACAAGTGGGTGGGCGACTACACCATCCAGCCGGAGAACGGCGGCCTGGGTGTGTTCGCGCACGAGTACGGCCACGACCTGGGCCTGCCGGACCACTACGACACGACGAACGCTGCGGACAACGGGACGGGCTTCTGGACCATCATGTCCTCCGGCTCGTACCTGAACGACGGCACCACGGACATCGGCAGCCGTCCGGGTGACTTCTTCGCCTGGGACAAGCTGCAGCTGGGCTGGCTGGACTACGCCACCACGGACGCGGGCCTGTACTCGTACCACAACCTGGGCCCCGCGGAGTTCACGTCCGCGAACGCGAAGCAGGCGCTCGTGGTGAAGCTGCCCGGCAAGCCCGTGGTGCAGCCCACCACCGCCCCCTACGAGGGCCAGGGCATGTGGCAGGGCGGCCAGGGCAACAACCTGGACCGCGTGCTCGAGAAGACGGTGAAGCTGCCGAACAAGAAGCCCATCACCTTCTCCTTCCACACCTGGTTCGACATCGAGGAGGACTGGGACTACGCCTACGTCGCCCTCTCCGTGGACGGTGGCCCGTTCGTGAACCTGCCCAGCCCCGTGAGCCGCACCACGAACCCGTGGGGCAACAACCTGGGCAACGGCATCACCGGCACGTCCGGCGGTTGGGTTCCCCTGGAGTTCGACCTGTCCGCCCACGCGGGCAAGAGCGTCACGCTGAAGATCCGCTACAAGACGGACGGGGCGGAGTTCGGCAAGGGCTTCCTCGTGGACTTCGTGCAGCTGTGGGCGAAGAACACGTACCTCTTTGGTGACGACGGCGAGTGGGGCCACAAGTGGTGGGACAAGTCGACGTTCTTCGTGACGGACGGCACCAACACCCTCTACGACAACTACTACCTGGCCGAGTGGCGCCAGTTCCGCGGCTACGACGAGGGTCTGGCCACGGGTCCCTACAACTACGGCTTCAGCGCGGACGGGCTGTATGACTGGGCGGAGCGCTACTCGTACAACCCCGGCCTGCTCGTCACCTACTGGGACACGTCGCAGTCGAACAACAACGTGTCGCAGCACCCGGGCTCGGGCCGCATCCTGCCCGTGGACTCGCGCCCGCAGCCCCTGCAGCGCAGCGACGGCCGCTACTGGTCCGGCCGCGTGCAGACGCACGACGCGACGTTCGGTCTGGAGCCCAGCTTCCCGCTGTCGCTCAAGCCCAACGGCTTCCCGCGCAACGAGTACCCCTCGCAGCCCGCGGTGCCGGTGTTCAACGACACGAACGAGTTCTGGTCCGCCACGCAGCCGTACGCCGGCGTGAAGGTCCCGAAGACGGGCACCATCATCGAGGTGCTGTCCACGAACGCGGACCAGACCGTGATGGAAGTCCAGGTGCGTCCGGTCGACTGAGCGTCTGACCGTCGTCACCGCTGAGCCGTGAAGGAAGGCCGGTCCCGCGCTGATGCGGGGCCGGCCTTTCGCTTTCCGGGTTGAAGGAATCCGGACACCCGGAGCGCGGCCGGGGATGACGGAGGCGCGCGGGGCGCTACGGTGGCCGCCATGGCCGAGTGCCCCGTGGGCGGTCCCTCCTCCCCTTCCCCT